>JAHDBT010000624.1 GCA_020630215.1 Bacteroidota bacterium | reverse complement strand
ATCAACCAATTAAAAATATACCGTTACCGAGTGAGTATACAGGTATTACAAAGCAGCTACTTGCCTCGATTTTTAGGTGCAACGCTACACGGTGCAATGGGGCATTGGCTCAAAAAATTAAAATGTAAACGGATTGATCCGTATAGTGATATTTGCAATCGCAATTGTATTTGCAACTATCAATTAATTATGGATAATGCCCTTAACAATCCCGAACATCCCTTAGCGCATACTTTGAGTAAACCGCCAAATCCATATATTATGGATGCTTTTACGCCTGCTCCTATTTTTATTAAAGCAAAGGTACAGTACAGTTTTGTACTTAGCCTAATTGGCAGTGCCAACGAACTTTTACTAGATGCCATAGTAGCCCTAACAATGGCTGGCATTGAAGGCATAGGCGGCAGGCGCAACAAGCATTATTTATTGCAAAACGTAGTAGCCCTACAGCCCGATGGCAGCGAAATAATGGTGTACGATAATGTAAGCGATTTGCAGCAATTTGAGTTATTATTACAACAAACAACCGCCGTAAATCCTAGTGTACAGGAAGTAAAAGCACAAAGTAAAACACAGTTGCAAGTGCCTAGTAATTTAGTGCCTTTTACTATACAAAATGCCCTGCAAAGCATTAAGGCCAAGCAATTAAACCCACAAAACCTCACTTTGCATTTTAAAAGTCCCCTACGCATTATTAGCAGAAAAGAGGTGTTAATTAGGGGTTATCAATTGCCCTTTAATTTGCTGTTTAGATTGTTGTACAACCGTGCCGCAAATTTGGCTTTGCTATACGGAGGTGCCAACGAAGCTACTTTTTTAAGCGAGCAAAACGAAGCTGCCAACAACATACAACATCAATGGGATATGTTGCAATGGAAGGATATGCGGCATTGGTCGAACCTTAAAAAAAATTGGGAAAAGATGGGTGGGCTTTTAGGCAGTATCAATTTTAAAGGTGATTTTAAGGAGTATTTGCCGCTGCTTATTTTAGGCCAATATATACATATTGGTAAATCTACTTCTTTTGGTTTGGGGAAATATACTTTAGATTATGAAGCAGCACAACAACAAACAGAACAGGCGGAGGAACAACCGAAACAAGCGGTTTAATAATCCTATAAATAATAATAGTTTATACGAGCAATTATGCCAACCTAATTACTTGTTTCGTGCATGGGAAAAGGTTAGGCGCAAAAATAAAACTGGGGGCATTGACCAACAAACGGTAGCCGATTTTGAGCAATCCTTACCAGACAATATTCATACGCTTGCTGCACAATTAAGTGCCAATACTTATGTTCCTGAACCCTATAAACGAGTGCATATTCGTAAAAACGAAACGGAATATAGAGCTTTGGGTTTACTAACCGTAAAAGACAAGGTTGTGCAGCAGGCCATCCGCAATTTAATAGACCCTATTTTTGACCCCTTGTTTTTAAATGTGAGTTATGCTTATAGAGCTGGCAAAGGCACTAATAAAGCAATTAGTAGGATTAGACATTTTATTAATCACGAAAAGCGATTTTGGATTGTACAATGCGATATTGATGATTATTTTGATAGTGTATCGCATACTATTTTACAAGCCTTTATTGAGCAACATATACCAGATAAAACCTTGGTGCAGCTAATAATGTTAAGCCTAAAAGCTGGTTGCGTAACCAATACTTATAAATGGCAAGATATTGAAAAAGGTTTGCCACAAGGAGGACTTATTGCTCCACTTTTATCCAACCTCTACTTACAGCCTTTAGATGAATTAATGGTGCAAAAAAAATATGGCTTTGTACGTTATGCCGATGATTTTGTAGCACTTACGCATCATAAAAATCAGGCAGAAAAAGCATTAGAAGATATTAAAGCGATGCTGCAAAACACCCTACAATTACAACTTAATCCTAACTATAAAATTTGTAATAATAGGGATGGTTTTGAATACTTAGGCTTGTATTTTAAAGGACATCGTGTTGATATTTCTGAAAAGAAAAAACAACAATTGTATGATAGCATCAGCACACATATTGGCTTTAATACAAATCAGCAGTTGAGCGAAAAAGCAATAGAAACGATTAGAGGTATTGGTAATTATTATGGCAAATTACTTCCTCAAAATATGCTAGGGTTACTTGACAAACATTTACTCGAAGTATTAACTTACAAAGCACAAGTAGCCATTAATCGTAAAGTAATACCGAGTAAAAAGCAACTCCGTAGTGCGCTACATAATTTCCGTTTTTTCTCGCAAGCTTATCAGTTAGCCGCCCCACAACATATTAAGGAATTGCTTAACAAAATCCATCGAAAAAAAGCAAATCAACAAACCGTTTCTTCCGAACAAAAATTAGATAAAGGAGTTTCCAAAAAAACAAAATCGACGGCTAAAACTACTAAGAAAAAAAGTCTTGATAAGCTGGTAAAAGATAAAAAACGGCACTACCAAAAGCTAGAGCAAAAAGGCATGGAATTGGTTGTGTCGCAGCCAGGTATTTATATTGGTAAAGCACATTACGATATTGTTTTAAAACAACGAGGTACTGTTATTAAAAAGGTAAAAACGGCAGGGCTTAAAAACATTACGATTGCTCAAAAAGGCATTGTTATTTCTTCGGATGCCATTAGGTTATGTATGAACAAAAATATTTCGATAGACTTTATTGACTATAATGGCCGCCCCTATGCTATGTTGTATCAGCCTTATGCCAATAATGCAAAATTAGGACTGGCGCAATTAAAAGCTTTTGATAGTGGAAAAGCGGCTACCCTAGCACAAGATTTTGTGATGAGTAAACTTAAAAACCAAGCCAATTTGATGAAGTATTTTGGTAAATCTCGTAGTGCAGCCAGCCTAAAGGAAGGCCATACCGATTACAAACAATTGGCCCAAAATATAGAAGACATTTTAGCCAACGAACTTTACCAATTAGATACGAGCGATTACGAACAATTTAGAAACTACTTATTTTCGATAGAAGCAAGGGCCGCTAAACAATATTGGCAAGGCGTAAGGCAATTGCTCGATGGACATGCCGATTTTGCAGGACGCACCCGGCGAGGCGCAACAGATTTGGTAAACTGTATGCTAAATTATGGCTATGGAATTATGTACAGTCGTATTTGGGAAGCCGTTATTAAATCGAGGCTCAACCCACACATTAGTTATTTACATGCTTTTCAAAACAACAAACCTACCCTAGTATACGACCTAATAGAACAGTTTAGACCACAAGCCGTTGACCGCCCCGTTATTAGCCTACTAACAAAAGGACCCGAACTTTTTGTAAACGAAGCCGGCCGACTAGACGATGCAACCAAAAAACACCTACTAAATGCCATACTAAACCGCCTCAACAAACCCGAAAAATACCGAGGCAAACAAGTCCGTTTTTCCGATATTGTACAACAGCAGGTCTACCATTTATCCCATTTTTTACAAGACAAAAAGAAAACCTATAAGCCCTATATTGCTAAATGGTAAGGGTCGATTTTTGATTCCTGATTTTCGATTCTTAATTTTTGATTTTTTGCAACTGAATCTTAAATCCTAAATCCTCGATTCTAAATTTTAAATGAAAAAAATTTATGTGGTACGTTATAGCCTACGATATAAAAAAGAACAATAAACGCACAAAAATTAACAAGTTGCTCAAACAACATGGGCATCCAATAAACTACAGTGTGTTTGAGTGTAATTTAAAGAAAAAAGCCCTAAAGGAAGTAATTGCCCAACTAGAGGAATGGATGAATCCTAAAACCGATTGCATTGCCATATACCCAATATGCAAAACCTGTTTAGGTAAATCGGTTTACATACCCGAACGCAATTTTGATGAT
>JAHDBT010000623.1 GCA_020630215.1 Bacteroidota bacterium | reverse complement strand
TGAGTCCATTTACTATTTCTGTCGTAATTGTTGAATTAATATCCCATGTAGCAGGCGCAATAGGTTGGATAGAACCTACTAGGTATTCTAAACCAACAGGGAAAGTAACACAAGCTTGTTCATCTGTAAGTACAGGAATCGTTGTATTTAAATCGAATAAGCTTACAACAAAACTGTTTTGGGTAGTACACTCAAAAGGTACTCCTTCAATAGTTGTAATATATTCGTTAAATTGTTTAGGGTCGGTATTTTCTACGTAATAAGGATTACTAGCCACAATTTCGGATTGGATAGGATGCCCACATCCATTGGTACCTATAGCCAACGTTTTAATAAAGCCACCAGATTCATAATCACAATCAGTAATTACATCAAAGGTAAAATAGAAACGGTTATCGGGGTCTTCTAAAATACCTGGTAAGTTTTCAATTTCTGCAATATCTACTGCATACTCGATACCATTGCTTGTTACATTGCCAGTTGGCGTAAAGGTAATGCCACCAACAGTGTAAAGCGACATGTCTTGGTAATTAGTAGCTGGGTATTGATAGGCTGCACTACCAGGTATAATTGTAATACCTCCTGTTATAGGTAAATACACATAAGTTTGAAGTGCTCCAGTAGGTCCTTCTCTTACTCCTTTTACCTCCATAGTATAAGTAGCTATTTGGCAATGTGGAGATAGGTATTCTGGTTCTTCTAAAATATTTATTTGTACTTCGCTAGGAAGTACGGTAATTAATTGCAATCCTTCATCATCAAAACAGTTGTAAGAAACATCTGTTGGAGAACTATATACATCCGATGTTGCGTGGTCAGGATTGTTGATATAACCATAAGTTTGGAAAGGTCGCCAAGAATAATAGATGTTTTTAATTGGTCCACCCCCTGCATCAAAAATTTCTTCGAAATACCCTTCAGGAGAATCAGGATAACGTCCGTTACATTGTTCGCCTGTCCATAATTGAATTTGGCTAGGGTTACAATCTCGGATGCGCACTTCTACTTGAAAAGTTCGGCAAGCACCATAAGCCAAATCGCCAACTTCTATAATAGCTTCATCGTAATTACTATTTGCAATACTAGGAGTAGAATACGTAGCTGGGATGCCTCCATTATCCATATCTAATACTTGTAAAAGCTCATAATCAAGGGCATCCATTTGTAAGCCAGCCCAAGTAAATTCTGCATCATACATTGCGCCTGTATTGTTACAAACCTCAATAAGGAAGGTAACGACATCTGAATTGGCAACGATAACTGGATTTATTGCTGCAACCGCAATACCAGGGTCCGAAGAACCTGCTTCAAAATTATCTCTGACATGCGGTCCTCTATATTTTACTCTAACAGTTTGTGCAGCGCAATAGTCGGCACACCAGTCCTCCGCATATATAAATTCTGAATAATAGGCAAGAATATCATGCGAAATCATTGTATTGTCATCAGCACATTCGTCAGGAATATCGTAAGTAACACTAATGCCAATAGCGAAGGGGTCGTTAATAGCAGGTTGGTGAATACTTTGCAGGAAGGTTTGATCTATCCAATATACTGGTAAGTATAAATCGTGTGCTTCTCCTTGCGTTGTGCTATTGTTAGCTAATACGGGTTCGTTAATTAAAGTATAAGTAGTTGGTACGTTATTGTAGTGTGTACCGTCGGGCGTAGTAATAGAGATAATAGGATTAAAGTTAAAGTTATTATCTAATATTTGGAACATAACACCAATAGAGTCCCATCCAATCCATGGACGGTATTCTGTATCCCATGGTCCTGCGCCAGAAAAAGTAGAAGCCCATTGATTAAAAATATAGATAGAATCCGTTACGGTACATCCATCTACTACTACATCATTTTCATTACTTATAAGAAAGTTCGTAGAATACATGTCGATGTCGTCGGCACGAGGGCCTGGGCTAGGACAAAACTGCATGGAGTTTAAATCGTCTTCTTCATTATTAGCATCGTAAATAAAGGTTGGGCGAGTACCAAACAGGGAGTAAAAACCCGAAGACTCGATAGGCGATCCATAAGTACTTGGGGCATACGCATTAGGAACAGATTTAGGCATTTTATAGTCTAAAGTTACTTCAATAGTATAGCCTGTATTGGCAATGGTGTTGAAACATGATAAGTTTACGGCAGCATCTGGCCAAAATGTATTTTGCAGTTGCGTATTCATAAAAGTACTGGTCATTGGCTGTGGGCCACCAATTTGCACATCGTTACACGAAGCTACTTGCACGCCGTTTTCGTCGTAAAGTATTGCGCTAGCATTGGTAAATGGGGAATATAAGATATTATTCGCATAAGAGGCAGAATGAGGATCGCCTAAAGCTAAAACAATATCTTCTACACCATCGGCAACAACTTCCCCAACGGTTGTAATTCTAATAGAATCACAAGGCATTAGGTAGTTACCAATATCAGCATCATCAATTGGTGTGGTCATGGTTTCATCTGTCCATCCTTTCGTAATACGCGTCACATCAAGGTCGATGGTATGTATTTCACAAATCGTACCTTCACAACCAGCATTACCACCTGAGCGAGTGCCGCACATATCGGCAGAGATATTACAAGTACCATCATCACTTACACAGTCATAGGTCAATGTATAATCAACATCTACTCCATGGCCTACTTCTTCTGCTGGAGGAATGGTAAAGGCTATTTCAAAACAAAAGCCCGTATAAGGCCAAGGGTCATCATAATCTATTTGATTATTATTGGGCGTAATCGACATACTTTGCGTAGCAGCGTCGTAATTATATTCAGCGGTGGTTAAGTTTACATTACTAAATTCAACATCCGTAATACTGCTAACTGGTACAGAGAAATCTAAGTTTAAGTATACATCATTAGAGCCTAGACATTCTTGCATCATGTCTGATTCGTTAGAACGCAAACAAATTTCCATTCTATAAGAACTACCACAATTAACAGTTTGTGTTAAACTTGGAAAAGTAGAGATATTTAAGTAGGGAAAATCAAATCCTTCTTGTGTTTGAAATTGTTGTCCACAAGCATTGTAGGTTAGTCGTACTTCTTCTGGATTACACCAATTTATATAACGATAACCATTACATTGCGTATCGTCTAAATAGTTACTGTTATCATCTAAGGCAAAAGCGTCATTAGGATAGCTAATAGCAAAAGAGGTACCATAGGGTAAATCATCTGCAAATCCATCACCATCTAAATCTTGTAAAATACCTGTACTTGCAATAGTTGCACTATTGGCATTACTTAAATTTACTTGATAGGTATAAAATTCGGTATAAGGTACTCCGTTACTTATAATTTGAATAGAGTCTAGGATTAGCGGATAGGTAAAATAGGTCAATCCACCATCAGCGGTTAATAATATTTCATCATTAGGAAACATCTTACACCAATTAAAGGCAGGTTCATCGTCTTCATTTAAAATAAGAAAATCTACTACAATATCTGACAAATAAGCATAAGGCTCTTCAAAAGAACTCGCTGCAAAAGAAGTATTTTCTATATTGATAAATGTGCTTTGATCGGTTGTTTCTGGGCAAAGGCGCATAATACCATAATCGGCTTCAAAATTTACACCTGGCACAATACCATCTGCAAATTCATCTAAGGCTACTTCCGAATCACCAGGGCAATAAATGCCTTGCTCTCTACATTCGAAACCAGAAGTATAAATGTGTGTATAAGCACTACCATTACAAGCAGGTATTAACTCGAACACTTCTGTAATTACTAGCGACTGGTCTTCGCCTAAAACAGAAATTCCTAATATTGCCATCAAGTCAATATTAGCCGTATACTCTTCTCCTGTATCGGTATACGCACT
>JAHDBT010000622.1 GCA_020630215.1 Bacteroidota bacterium | reverse complement strand
ATAAGTAACGCATAAAAAATAAATCCGTCATTTCTACTTGATCTTTTGCACTTATCCTGCGTTGCAAATACTCGCCGTAGCTTAGGCTATGGCTGCGTTTTGCGCCTTGTCTAAGCACAAAACCTCTACGTACAAATTGTCGGATTTATTTTTTAAACGTTACTAAACGACCTTTTTACAGTGGGCTCAATTAATAATTGTGTAAAAAAGTTGGTAAATTGTTGCGCTTTCCATTTGCTTAGAAAAACAAACTAGCGGCTCAAAGCCTAAGTTTCTGATGATTAAGTCGCCGTATTTTTTTTCTGCTACAAGGCATTGCGAGCGAGCATAGCCGTAGCTACGTGAGGGAGCAATAACGCAGTAGCAGGAAAAAAAGACAAGGCTTGGGTCATCAAGAACTTAGGGTTTGAGTCACTAGTGGCTCAAAACTTAAGTTTCTGATGATTAAGTCGCCGTATTTTTTTTCTGCTACAAGGCATTGCGAGCGAGCATAGCCGTAGCTACGTGAGGGAGCAATAACGCAGTAGCAGGAAAAAAAGACAAGGCTTGGGTCATCAAGAACTTAGGGTTTGAGTCACTAGGTAATGTAGCGAAGCGAAATCGTTTCCACACAAAATTCTCGCTACCCAATACTATCTAACTAATTACCCAAGATACCCCATTATGAAATTTGGCACTAAAGTGATTCATGCTGGCTTGCAGCCCGACCCTGCTACTGGCGCAATTATGACTCCCATTTACCAAACAACTACCTACGTGCAAGACGCACCGCATGTACACAAAGGTTATGCCTACGGACGCACACACAACCCTACCCGTACTGCTTTACAAAACAATTTAGCCGCCCTAGAAAATGCCAAGTATGCTGTTTGTTTTAGCAGCGGTATGGCTGCCGCCGATGCCGTAATACGTTTGTTTAAACCAGGAGATGATATTTTGGTAAGTGCCGATTTATACGGAGGAACTTACCGATTGTTTACCCAATCTTTTGCCGATTTTGGTATACAGTTTCGTTTTGTAAACATGAACGATGCCACAAGTATTGAACAACATATTTTACCCAATACCAAAATGCTGTGGTTAGAAACCCCCAGCAATCCCACCTTACGTATTATTGATTTAGCAGCCGTAGGAAATATTTGTAAAAAACAGCAAATTTTATTTTGTGTAGATAATACTTTTGCCACGCCTTACCTACAACAACCTTTTAATTTTGGAGCCGATTTAATTGTACACTCTGCCACCAAATATTTAGGTGGGCACTCGGATGTAATTTTGGGAGCCGTATTGTGCAACGAGGAAGCCCTACATAAAAAATTAGCTTTTACCCAAAATGCAGTAGGTGCCATCCCTTCCCCTATGGAATGTTTTTTGGCTTTGCGAGGTATTAAAACCCTTAAAGTACGCATGGCTGCCCATTGCGAAAATGCCGCTGCTATTGCCAATTATTTACAGCAACATCCTAAAGTGGCGCAGGTAAATTGGCCAGGGTTTAGTCATCACCCAAACCATGCTATTGCCAAACAACAAATGCGTAATTTTGGGGGCGTTGTTTCTTTTTCTCTAAAAGAAGATACCCTAGCGGCAGGATTAAAAATGTTATCGAATACCCACCTGTTTGCACTAGCAGAATCGCTAGGAGGAGTTGAATCTTTAATAGGGCATCCTGCTAGTATGACCCATGCCGCTATCCCTAAAGCCGACCGCCTTAAAATGGGCGTGTTCGACTCGTTGGTGCGCCTGAGTATTGGCATTGAGGATGCCGAGGATTTGTTGGCGGATTTAGAACGGGGTTTGGATTTGATTTAGTGAAAGTAATAATTCTATGTTTATAAAAATTACAAAATATGCAGGTTTACTGCTATTAATGCTGATGGGGTATTTTATTTTTAATGCTATTTTGATTCACCAATATGCTAGTAATTATTTTGATACCTATGCGGATGTAGGAATTGTACTAGGAGCCGGCACTAGTAATGGAAAAATAGCTCCTGTTTTTAGGGAACGAATTAATCATGGAATTGATTTATTACAAAAAGGGCAAGTCAATTATTTGCTTTTTACGGGCGGTTATGGCGAGGGACAAAAAATATCGGATAGCCAATGTGCGAAGAATTATGCAATGAGTTTAGGCATACCAGCAAATAAAATTTACCTAGAAGAAAAATCAACATTTACCTTTACCAATTTACAAGAAGCGAAAAAGGTAATGGTACAAAATCAATTAGCAAATGCCCTAATTATTTCCGATCCTTACCACATGAAACGGGCAATGAGAATGGCAACAAAATTACAAATTAATAGCTTGCCCTCTCCTACACCAACAAGCAGGTATCGATCAAAAAAAGCAAAATTGAAATTATTATTATCCGAAACGTTTTTTTATAGTTTTGGATTTTTAAAAAGTTATAACCTGTAATTAAAATGGGAAAAATTATAGGAGGAATTAAACGAGATTATTTAATTATACTCAACCACATCGGGTTTTGTGCAAATAGTTGTTTAAATTTATATCAAGCGACACGCTTGAAGCCCGTTACGCTCCAGCCGTGAGGCTGGAACGGGCGTTCTTTTTTTTTACAAAAAAAGAACGCAGGGTCAAGCGTGTCGCTTGAGCCAAACGGTACTCAAGCCTCTTGGCTTGTAGTAAAAATTGTAAACCACTTCGATAAACATTTCAGGAATTGAAATAAACAGTCTTTAAATGCTTCGTTCTCCCAAAATAAAAAACTATACTTAATTCAAACTTTATAATTATGTGGTTCCAAAAATTAGTTGGCTTTGAAGAAAAAACACCTGCACAGGTAAGGCAAAACCTTTACCTAGCTGGCGAAAAATTAATATCAAAAGTAAACCAACAATCCTACACTTGTGGCAAATTAAGTACGCCTAGCCTAGCCCAATTAAGGCAGCAGGTAGCCCAACTACCGCCTAGTGCTAATGCTAAAAAAGCAAGCATTACCGAACTAGTTGCCAACGTACAAACCCTACACACACAAGTACAACATGCAGGCGCATTATTTCAAGCGGCCTCGCAATTTAACTTGTTAGAAATGGTAAACCCCAACGTAACACCCGACGACGGCATTACCAATTATATTTATGATAAAACACAAGGTCCCGCTTGTGCCATAGCCGCTGGCGCAGGTACTATTTACCGCAACTATTTTGCCCCTGTAAACGGACAAATAGGACAAAGCAAAAACCACCAAATAGATTGCTTACAAAAAGTAGGCGCATTACTAGGCAATACCAATAATGTACTCTGGGAAATGAAAAACGGTTATGCCCTCCCCTCTTTAGCTGGCTTACAACAAATTAACAATACCATTAAAAATTACGATGTCGCCCAAAAGGATGCGCTTCGTGCTGCCCTACAAATAGGCGTACAATGGCATACACAGGTTACTTTAGCAGGGCATCAACACCTTGTAAGTCAAGCCTACTGTTCGGCATTGCCCGTTGCTTATTCGCAGCACCCGGCTTACTTGTGGGAAAGCTTTGCTCAATTAGTTTTAGAGGCAACTTATGAAGCTACTTTACTAGCCGCTATTATTAATTACACCCAAACCCAAAACAATAAAGTATTTTTAACCCTAGTAGGCGGCGGCGTTTTTGGCAATGACCCCAAGTGGATTTTTTCGGCCATTAAACGAGCCTTTAAATTGGTGCAGCACTATCCACTAGAGCTTATTTTGGTGAGTTATGGACATAGTAATTCTGGAGTGCAAAGATTGGTTAAGGAATTGACCTAAGTAGTAAGTCAACCAATTTACGATAAGTTCCGCATCATGTTTTATCGGGTGTCAACTTATCATAATTAACTTGACTTGCCACTAAG
>JAHDBT010000621.1 GCA_020630215.1 Bacteroidota bacterium | reverse complement strand
TATATAGTTATTTAAATGTATTATTGGATTGCTTGCTGCTTGTGTGTGTGCATTGCTGCTAACAATGGGTGTACATAATATTTCTACGTTCATTGCTGCATCAACAAAAGGAGTTGTTGCTAATTCTACTAGGGTAAATTCATCTATCGAAATTGGGTGTTCTGGAAAAGGATAATCTGTGCTGCTTATAACAGTACTATTATTAAGTAAATAAGGACTAGTAGGATAACAATTGTCGGTTGTATTAAAAGCAAAAGGAGAAAGGTATAAAAAGCTATATTCTTTTCCTTGGATGGCAGTTAATACTTTTTCACTATTCTGGATTGGTTTTACATCTAAAATCCTAGCAAGAATATTCTCATTATTCATTTTATAACCAGCATCTAATAATGGATTACTAGTAATATTGTTAAGAGATATGGTGTTTTCCATCAGTCCTACAAAAGATAAATTATTATCTGATGTAGGATACATTTCCCAAATACCTGTTAGGTTGGATTTATAATTAATTAAATTTCCATTCTCATTAAAAATAGCATAGAAGTAAGAAGGGTAATTAATGCCATCTTCCCATCTTCCATTTACTACAATCTTGCCATTTTCTAGTTCAAAAGCCTTTCGTCCTCTACTATAGATACCTCCGCTTGCAGTTATGTTTTTTGCCCAAACAGGTTCTCCTAGTTCATTTAATTTAGCTAATAGGACATATTGCTCAAAAGGACTTGTATTTTTATGTAAAGCATAACCTGTTAACAAATAGCCATTATCGGCAGTAGGGCTTATATGATATGCTACATTGCTAACAGAATCCTTGCCAAATTTTTTAACCTCAACTAATTCCCCTTCCAAAGATAGTTTTTGCATCAGTAAGTGTTTTGCTCCTGGAGTAGATGCGTTAATAATAGCTCCTAAAAGATAAATGTGATCATTAATAATATTGGCTCCAGAATAAATACTCTCTAAAGAGTCTGTGCTATATACGTTATGCCATTTTATATTTCCTTCCTCATCTATAAGCATTAAACTTTGGTGCCTCAAAAGTATTAAAATACCATTATTGGGTATTTTTCTTACTCGGAGAATGGGCTCTGAAGAGCTATTTTTTTTAGTCCATAATAAATTTCCTACCTCATCAAGCTTCATCAAAACAAGGTCAAAATCGGAAATCGAGTCATCTATTTTTGAATAGCAACTAACAATTAAATAACCGTCATCACTTGTAGGTATGATATTAGATGACCTACAGTAATCATATTCCTCATTACTAATCAACATTTCGGGAAATGCTTGTTCTTGGGCTTTTAAATTATAACCACTAAAAAATAGGCTCATGAATAAGATTAGGATGTTCGTGTAGAGCAATTTCATTAAAATAGCTGTTGGTTTCATGTTAGTGTTGTTTTAGATTTTTGTTAAACAATCACTAAGATACAACTTTTTGCTTATAGTTTTTTTACATCATCATTGGAGGTTAAGGACGCAAAATAAATAAGTGTCCGTTTTGACTTTATCTTTTTGCACTATGCTGCGTTGGCAAACCCTTTATTACGCTTAGGCGTAACGCAGATTTTGCCGCTTTGCCTAGCACAAAAATATTTCCTCAAATTCGGACACTTATTTATTCTCCGTCCCTTAAATTATTATCCTCCGTTTTCACCATCCCCTTTTCCATTTTAGTAACGCCTCCCGAAACAATAAACTTCATGGCTTCGGTAGAGCTAACGCCTTTGAGTATGGTTACGTTTTCTCGTGGCACAATAAACAAGTTGCCCGAAAAATTATAGGAGTGCGGAAAATAAACGGCTACATCATCGGGGAGGTTAAATTGTTCGAGGTCGTGTTGGGTAATAAAGCCCATTTTTTTTAATCCAGAGGTACTATTTACCATTACCAAAACGGGCTGGTCGAACTTTTGTTTATCGCTTACAAAAGCTTGAAAAAGATCTTGCAAAGAGGTATAAATAATTTTGGCGAGGGGCAGGCGAGTAATTATTTTTTCGAGATAATTAAACAGCGGGCCAAAAATGAAGGTTTTGCTTAAAAAGCCTACTGCGGTAATACTCGACACAATAATGAGGATGCTTACGCCTGGAATTTGAATAGGAATGAGGGTGTCTAAAAACTGTAGTAAGGCAATAATTACATAAACGGTAATTATAAAAGGGGCCAATAGTAACAAGCCCTGAAAAAAGAAACTTACTATTTCTCGTCCTATGTGTATAGACTCACGAGGTGGTTTTTCGTTATCTCGTATTCTTGCTGGTAAATTGCTCAATTTGGTAAAAGTTTAGGATGCCTGCTTGTAAATTTATTGCTGCTCTAAAAACATAAAAAAGGATTAGATACAGGGCAATAAACAGCAAGTATTGATAGGTTTGAGTAATTAAATTTAAGTGTTACTTAGCTGCTAAAAATTGGGTGAGTTTTTAACATACACTACAACAAGGATGTATGTTTTAGAGTTCCTACTTATTTAACGATTAACAATGGTGGTGTTAGGACGAATACTTGCGGTTTTATTTAGACGAGGTTTAGCAAATATGTAACCAAAAAAGGCTCCACAAATACCGCCTGCTATATGTGCAAACTGCGAAATATTGTCTTCGCCCATTGCACTCATGATTTCGTTGCCCAAAAACAGGCCTACAACCACAATAAAAGTAAGCGGAATATGCCCAGCTCTAAAATTGGTGAACGAACTGAGTAAAATAAACATAAAAACCACGCCACTTGCGCCCATCAATCCAGTTTCAAAAACTGTTACATTAAGGATGCCAGTAGTGATGGCGGTAAATAAAATCATCACAAACAAATTAAAGGAACCGTATTTTTCTTCGAGCATTGGCCCTAGGAGTAAGATGAAGGTGAAATTGTTAACCAAATGCCCCCAACTTGCATGACCTATTACATGCGTAGACAATCTAAAAAACGAAAATGGATTGGTGAAATTTAAATCGGGATAAATGGTAAAAAAGGCATCGGTAATACCTGGCAAATAACGCACGTCTACCACCATAATGGCAGCACAAAGCAAGGCAAAGGTTAGTACCACAGGAGCGTTATAAGTAATCTTCATGGTTAAACTAGATATTGGTTTAAGTGATTAATTTACGCAGCAAACTACAAAATTATTGTTTAAAAGCAATTCTTTTTAGGAAGGATTTTTTTTGCTAGGTGATACAGCCAATTGTTTACCCGTCTTTTCTAATTTCCAGTAAGTCAAACAAATCGGTTAAATGAATATTGGGCAAGTAGGGTACTAGGTATTGAACCGACTTAAAAGAACCAATTTTTTGAATCCTATTAACGCCTATTTTGTACCAAACTTCTGCATAAAAATCCATGCAGCCATATAGGTTAATGCGGTAGTTGTTTTCTACTCGCACGGTTATATACTGGCATTCGTCCCACAAAAAACCAATTTGTTGTCCTTTCGACATCAGGTTAAATTCTCTTAAACTTACCATACCTTTCACACTATCAGTTGCTAATCTTATACTAATATTTGCTTGTTATTAGTACTTCGATTAGTAATTAAAAAATGAGCCTATAATTTAGCCACTAAATGGAGCATATCAAAAAAAACAGTTCCTTTTAAACTCAAAATGCTAAAAAAAAGACATCCATACTATTTTTTTAGTAGTACGTAAAATAAGCAATTGTGTTGAGAAATCCATTAAAAAACGCACTAAAAAGCTTTAAAATTGATTAAGTATGACCATAACCCGTTTAACAAAAAGCACAAAAAAAGGAATCTCGACAAAGCATTGATAAATACCAAGTCTTGATTCCTTTTAAGTAACGCATAAAAAATAAATCCGTCATTTCTACTTGATCTTTTGCACTTA
>JAHDBT010000620.1 GCA_020630215.1 Bacteroidota bacterium | reverse complement strand
TGTGGTGTCTTTTTTATTTCTATGTTCGGGTAAATCCCAGACAACTAATTAAATAAAAATGGGCAAACTTATTCCCAATCAGTACTTTAAACAGAAGAAGGAGGCAGCAAAACCTCAACGGACTATTGTGTAGATAAACAGACATTAAACAAAAGAGCTGCTAATCAATTGGTGCAACAATCATATTTATTGTACTTTTATTGCCCCAATATCTAATCACTTAGTGAAATGAAAAAAATAAACTCCACCAAGATGTGCGATTGTTTTTTTCAAGGCAAGGCGCAAAACGCAGCAATAGCGAGCTATTGCGAGTATTTGCAACGCCGCATTGGAAAAAAGAATAATCAAAGTGGTGGAGTTTATTTTTTCTCATTCACTTAGGGACGGAGAATAAATAAGTGTCCGATTTTGAGGAAATATTTTTGTACTAGACAAGGCGGCAAAACCCGCGTTACGCCTAAGCGTAATAAGGGTTTTGTCAACGCAGGATAGTGCGAAAAGATAAAGTCAAAACGGACCCTTATTTAGTTTGCGTCCCTTAATAAAAAATACGCAATTCGCATTATGGATATACCCAATTCAAACTACTCAGAACCCAGCGTAAAAGTACTTGTTGTAAATGCTCATCCCGACGACGAAGCCGTGTGTGCTGCATCTACCTATAAAATTACCCAACACCTAAATGGGGTAGTAGATTTAGCTTTAATGACCAATGGCGAAGGCGGTTATCAATACGCCATCCTAGCAGAAAAAATGTATGGCTTGCCCTTAACACAAGAAGCTGTAGGCCGTGCTTATTTACCCGCCATTCGTAAAAAGGAATTACTAAATGCAGGAGCCATTGTAGGTATTCGCAACTACTTTTTTATGGAACAGGCTGATACCGAATACTCCCTTGACCCTAAAGATGTGCTAGATACGGGTGCTTGGGATATTGATTTTATTTTGCAGCAACTTTGTAAAATTATTACCAAAGGAAAATACGATTACGTATGGGGCATGTTGCCCTTCTACAAATCGCACGGACACCATTTAGCCACCACCATTTTAGCCCTACGTGCCGTACAAATGTTACCCCCCGAAAATCGTCCAATTGTACTAGGCACTTCTTCCACATTGCGCTACGATCCTGTACAAGAAGGTTTTGAAGGATTAGCTGGCTACCCAATTACGAACATCAATACCAATGCGCCCATTTTTACTTTCGATAAAACCCAGCCTTTCGGAAAAAGCGGAAAATTAAACTACAATATTTTAGTAAGTTGGCTTATTGCCGAACACAAAACACAAGGCACGATGCAGCTCTTTTTAAATAAAGGAGATAAAGAAAATTATTGGTACTTCGCAGCCAACAAGGAAGACGGAATTGCTAAAACACAAGCCTTATTCGATAAAATAAATTCGGTAGGATTTAAGGAAGCATGATTTTTTAGGTAGTAGGTCGTCAACGCAGGTACTACCCCCCTAAAAAAAACGCCAGCAGGAAAACTGACAGCGCAGCGTTCTCACAATGAGCACCAGCGAATGTGCTGACTACTGGCTACTGTCTACTGACTACTGTCCACTAAAAAAAGGACACGAAACTGTCAATTGCTAATTTTTGTTGGCTTACCTATTGAAACCCAACTAAAAGCTACTTACCTTTGCACCTCATTTTACAATAATATCTATTTCAAGTAAACAGACTTAAAAAAGCTAATTTAATTAGTTATAGATAAATCTACCAAGACATGAAAACAGTTTCATTGCCAAAAATCGGGAAAGGAAAAGGCGGGGCAAAAAAGCAAGCAGCCAAACCTAGCATTCACATTCCTTACAATAGCAAAGGTTATAGTAAGAAAAAACTGATTGAGCTGTACAAAGCCTTAAAGCTGCCTCGCATGATTGAGGAAAAAATGTTGATGCAATTACGCATGGGCAAAATCAGTAAATGGTTTGCAGGAATTGGTCAGGAAGCCATTGCCGTAGGCGCAACAACCGCCCTCGAAACGGATGAGTACATTATGCCGATGCACCGAAACTTAGGCGTTTTTACCACCCGTCAAATTCCTTTATACCGTTTGTTCGAGCAATGGCAAGGCAAGCTAGGCGGATTTACCAATGGCCGAGATCGTTCTTTTCATTTTGGTACCAACGAGCACCATATTGTAGGCATGATTTCGCACTTAGGGCCACAATTAGCCGTAGGTAGTGGCATTGCCCTAGCACACAAAATGAAAAAAAGCGGCAAAGTTACCCTCGCTTTTACAGGCGAAGGCGGTACGAGCGAAGGCGATTTTCACGAAGCATTAAATGTAGCATCGGTTTGGAATATTCCAATTATTTTTGTGATAGAAAACAATGGCTACGGATTATCTACCCCTACTAGCGAGCAATACAATTGTAAAAACCTAGCAGATAGGGGCTTGGGCTATGGCATGGAATCGCATATTATTGATGGCAACAATGTACTAGAAGTACACAACACCATTAGCAAATTAGCCAAAAGCATTCGCAAAAAACCACGCCCTGTTTTAGTAGAGTGCCTTACCTTTAGAATGCGTGGACACGAAGAGGCCTCTGGCACCAAATACGTTCCTAAAAAACTAATGGATACTTGGGCAAAGAAAGATCCTGTAATTAATTTTGAAAACTATTTACTAGCAGAAGGCATATTAACAACCGAAACCGTAGCACAAATTACGGAGGAGATTAAACAAGATATTCAAAGTAATTTAGACCAAGCCTATAGCGAACCAATCGTTACGGCCAACTTGGAAAAAGAAACAAGCGATATTTACCAAGCCCACACCCCCAAAGTAATTACGCCTGGTGGCAGCACCAGCCCAAAACGTTTTATTGAAGCTATTAGCGACGGGCTAAACCAGTCGATGGAGCAACACCCCAACCTAGTTTTAATGGGGCAAGATATTGCCGATTATGGTGGCGTTTTTAAAATTACCGATGGCTTTATGAATAAGTACGGTAAAGACCGAGTACGAAATACGCCTTTGTGCGAATCGGCAATTTTAGGAATTGCACTAGGGCTAAGTATTAACAAACACAAAGCAATGGTAGAAATGCAGTTTGCCGATTTTGTGACTTGTGGATTTAACCAAATTATTAACAACCTTAGTAAATCGCATTACCGCTGGCAGCAAAACGCCGACGTAGTTGTGCGGATGCCTACAGGCGGTGGCGTAGGAGCAGGGCCGTTTCACTCGCAGTGCAACGAAGCTTGGTTTTTCCATTCGCCAGGATTAAAAATTGTATACCCGTCTAATCCTTACGATGCTAAAGGCTTGCTGATTTCGGCGATTAACGATCCGAATCCAGTAATGTATTTTGAACATAAAGCTTTGTACCGAAACAAAGACGTAGCACAAGATATTCCAGATAATGCTTACACCATTCCAATAGGAAAAGCCAATGTGGTGCAAGCAGGAGAAGAAGTGTCGATTATTACCTACGGCATGGGCGTACATTGGGCTAAAAACCTACTCGCTCAACACCCCGAAATTAGTGGCGAAATTTTAGATTTACGCAGCCTCGCCCCACTAGATACGGAAGCGATTTATGCAACGGTACAAAAAACGGGCAAAGTAATGGTGCTGCACGAAGATAGTATTACGGGGGGCATTGGTGGTGAAATTGTTGCCCTCGTTGCCCAAAATTGCTTCGAGTATTTAGATGCCCCTATTACTCGTTGTGCCGCTTTAGATACGCCTGTGCCATTTGCTAAAAACCTAGAAGCGCAGTATTTACCCGTACAACGGTTTGAGGAAAAGTTGTTGGAATTAATGGCGTATTAAGAAGGAGGGAATTATTTAAAATTTAAAATCGAAGATTTAGAATTTAGAATTTTTTAT
>JAHDBT010000619.1 GCA_020630215.1 Bacteroidota bacterium | reverse complement strand
GCCGTAGGTACAACCTGTTTATAGAAAAACAAATGTAAAAATAACCTAGCGCCGTAGGTGCGACTTATTTTAACAGAAACGGCATTCAAGTTTAATAGTGCATCCAAAAAATCCATAAATCCAGTCCATCCAAATTCAGACATTATTTAACATTAAATTTCCCCAATATTTATGATAGATACAACAACAAAGCCTACCGAAGCAACAAAGGGCAAGCAAAAAAAACGGAAAGGCAAGAACAAGATTAAAAATAAAAATTTAGTGGGCGGTTCTTTTTTAGTAAAGGAAACCAAAGCTAAAAATGTATTTATTCCAGAGGAGTGGAATGAGGAGCAAAAAATGATTGTCGCAACGGTGCACGATTTTTTAATGCAAGAAATTATTCCGCATTTAGAGGAATTAGACAGCCAAAAAGACCCTACACAAATGCCTGCTATTTTAGAGCGTGCTGGGCAATTGGGACTCACCTCCCTCTCTATAGAGGAAGCATATGGCGGCATGGATTTAGATTTTAATACGGGCTTATTATTTGGCGAAGCCGTTGCGCCAGGTTTTTCTTTTGCTACAGTAATTGGCGCACAAACCTCTATTGGTTCCTTACCCATTGTGTACTACGGCACAGCGGAACAAAAAGCCAAATACCTCCCTAAAATTGCTACTTCCGAATGGAAAACTGCCTACTGCTTAACTGAACCTGACGCTGGTTCGGATGCAAACTCAGGAAAAACAAAAGCGGTATTAAACGAAGCTGGCACCCACTATTTGTTAAACGGACAAAAAATGTGGATTACCAATGGCGGCTTTGCGGATGTATTTATTGTGTTTGCTAAAATAGATAATGATAAAAAATTATCGGCTTTTATTGTAGAAAAAAGCTTTGGTGGTATTGAACTAGGTGTGGAAGAAAAAAAGATGGGCATTAAGGGTTCTTCTACCGTGCAAGTGTTTTTTAGCGACTGCCCTGTGCCTAAAGAAAATTTATTGGGCAAGCGAGGCAAAGGATTTAAAATTGCTTTGAATATTTTAAATACTGGCAGAATTAAATTAGCGGCAGGCTCTGTGGGTGGCGGTAAAATGGCCACCTTAAAATCGGTGCAGTATGCTAATGAGCGCAAGCAGTTTGGTAAAAGCATTGGCGAGTTTGGCGCAATTAAATACAAATTGGCCGAAATGGCCATCCGTACCTTTGCTGCCGAATCGGGGACTTACCGCATTGGCTATAATATTGACCACAAATACGACGCTTTACATGCTAAAGGCATGACGAGTAGTATGGCAAAATTAGAAGCTTTGCGAGAGTTTGCCGTTGAATGTTCGATTATGAAAGTATATGCTTCGGAGATGATTAACTTTGTAGCAGATGAAGCTATACAAATTCATGGTGGCATGGGCTACGCACAAGAAACAGGCGTAGAACGAGGTTATCGAGATGCCCGTATTACCCGCATCTACGAAGGCACTAACGAAATTAATAGAATGCTCTCGGTAGGAGAATTAATGAAACGAGCTTTCCAAGAAAAGAAAGTAGATTTGGTACAACCTTTAAAAAACTTGCCTAAGTATTTAGCCAAACAAGCCCTGCCATTTAAAAGCAAAGATAATTACGCCGAAGAAACTCGAATAGTAGAAAATTTAAAGCGTATATTTTTATTAATTTCGGGAAGGGCTGGACAAAAGCTAAAATTAAAACTAGTAGACGAGCAAGAGATCATTATTAATTTTGCCGATATTTTAGCGGAAGTATTTGTAGCAGAATCTACCCTATTGCGAATTAAAAAACTATCGCAAATGGATGATAAAGACGGGCAATTAATGTTGGCTACAAAACATAAAATGCTGCAAGTATTGTTATTCGATGCTATTGATAAAGTACGTAAATCGGGACGAGATGCTATTTTTAGTTTTGCTAGTGGTGCAGAACAAAAAGTGTTGTTAGGTTTATTAAATAGGTTAACGCCTAGCTATAATATTAACCCCAAAAAATTACGCCGAGAAATTGCCGATGTATTACTAGCCAAAAACACTTACTGTTTTAGCTCCTACCCTATGCCAGATGTCGTGATGTAGCATTTAAGTAATGCTAAATTGTTGAATAGCTAAACTGTTTTTACCTACTAACGTCAAGGTATTACAAAATATCAATAAGCATATACTATAAAAACCTCTACCCTTAGAGACTACAATATCAACATGGGCCAAGGCTTTAAAATTTGGGCATAATTAAAAAAGAAAACCCGACCATCGAAAATTTGATGGTCGGGTTTTTTAATAATTATTAAATTCCATAATTAATCGTTGCTCTATTAATTATCGGCAGTTGCTTTATCTCTATACTCTTGCATTAAATCGCCTTTTTTATTGTACCAAGTAGGTAAGCAATAAAAATAACCTTTAATACCACCTGCATATTTTTTCACTTTGGCTTCTTTTCCTAAAACACTTAAAGCTCTAGAAAGAGATGCTTTTGCTTTTGGTAAGTTTTCCTTAGCAATTTTAAAAGAAGCCTCTGCTAGGTCTATTAAATCTTTTGTTCTTTGTGGCGTATTGGTACTTTTAATAGTATTAACTACAAAAGCCTTCCAATTATCTAAAGAAATAGCATTGTCATTACTTCCTTTTGCTACTGTTTTTGAAGCAGATGCAGCCGCTTTAGGTTTTGGTCCACGTTTTTGGGGGGCAGCTTTCACCGCAGGCACATCCACTTTTACTTTAGGCTTAGGTCCACGTTTTTTGGGGGCAGCTTTTACCGCAGGTGCAGCAGCTTTTGCTTTAGGCTTAGGTCCACGTTTTTTGGGAGCAGCTTTTACCGCAGGCGCATCAACTTTTGCCTTTGGTTTTGGTCCACGTTTTTTGGGGGCAGCTTTTACCGCAGGTACAGCAGCTTTTGCTTTAGGCTTAGGTCCACGTTTTTTGGGGGCAGCTTTTACCGCAGGCACATCCACTTTTACTTTAGGCTTAGGTCCACGTTTTTTGGGGGCAGCTTTTACCGCAGGTGCAGCAGCTTTTGCTTTAGGCTTGGGTCCACGTTTTTTGGGGGCAGCTTTTACCTGTGCAACACTCCCTTTACGTCGCTGTTTAAATTGTGAAATAGCATTTCTAATCTCCTCAACTTTAGCTCTCGCTTCGGCTAATTCATTGTCTCTAATTCTCTCAACTTCTGCCCTTGCTTCGGCTAGTTGAGCCTCGTAATGTTCAATTAATACCTGATAATCGGTATCACTTAAAACGACTCCTTTCATGTTCAATTAATTTAAATTCATAAAATATCGCTCTAAAATAGACTTTTTTTTTTTTCTAAGCAAACAATTACAAAATGAAATGAAATTTCGAAATAAAACAAAACAATTAAAACTTAAAATAGGCTTTATTTCTTTTCCTATAATCAATTAATTTAATTATAGTTTTGTTAGCAACAAACAATTTAAACAAAACCATAAACACCTATTAATCATCACTTTACAAAACAATTAAAAAATCACTCGAAATATTTAAATATACACTTATTTTGTGTTTATTTTTTAACTTCGTAATTGTTTACTAGTTAAAATAAACTTAATTTTTCTTAAAAATAAACTTTTTCTTTTTATGCTTTTTTTAAAAAACAAGTATTTCACAAAAAAGATAGAAAGCTAATTGTCTAATATTTATGCTGCAATTATACTTATACTATTTAATTTTTGCTTATATCCATAGTTTAGGTTAGCTTTTGTTTTTTCTTTATAAGTATAAGAAATTTTTTATTTTTTCAGCTCCTAATTACTAAAGTTACTTGTGCATTTTTATGGCGGTATTGTTCTTAGTGAATGAGAAAAAATAACCTCCACCAATTTAATTTATTCTATTTCCCAAT
>JAHDBT010000618.1 GCA_020630215.1 Bacteroidota bacterium | reverse complement strand
TTTTTTTAATGCCGACCACCAAGCAAGAAATTTGGAATGATAAAATAGACATGCATTACTCTAAGTGGTTGACACTTTTTTTGGTAGATAGACGATTCCGCTTCGCTACACCGCTGTAAAGTGCCAAGTACATTTCCTTATTTGATAGACATATCATAAAGTAAGACCTATTTTTTAAATAGCAGCTAAAAAGCAAAAAATGCCATTAACAAATATCCTAGAAAACGTTTCCTTAAAACCTTATAATACTTTTGGAGTAGTTGCTAAAACACGCTATTTCGCCACCATTAAAACCATTAACGATTTATACACGATTGTAAAACTAAATCAAAAAACAGCTAACAGCCCTTACCAGCCTATTATGATACTGGGTGGCGGAAGCAATTTGCTGTTTGCTAAAAATTACCAAGGCTTAATAATACATAATGCTTTAAAGGGAATGGCTAAGGTAAAAGATGCAACAGACTATGTGTTGGTAAAGGCTTATGGCGGAGAAATATGGAACGACCTCGTACAGTTTTGCATTCACAACAATTGGTCTGGCATAGAAAACTTATCCTTAATACCAGGCTGTGTTGGTGCAGCACCTATTCAAAACATTGGTGCTTATGGTGTAGAATTAAAAGATGTGTTTTATGCGCTAGAAGCCATGCATTTAGCAACAGGAAAATTACGTACTTTTTACCACAACGATTGCCAATTCGCTTACCGAGAAAGCATTTTTAAAAAAGAATTAAAAGGACAATATTGCATCTTATCGGTTACTTTACAATTACCCAAAAAGGCAAAACTAAAAACCAACTATGGAGCAATTAAGCAAACAATAGCACAAGAAGGCATTAAAAAACCAAACATTGCCGATATTGGTCGTATTGTAAGTGCCATTAGAACCCAAAAGCTCCCTAATCCTAAAGTGCTGGGCAATAGTGGCAGCTTTTTTAAAAATCCTATTATATCGCAAAAGGCATTTACACAATTACAAACACAGTATCCTAGCCTAAACATTCCTAACTATCCATTAAGCAAAAAGGAAATAAAAATACCTGCCGCATGGCTCATTGAGCAATGTGGATGGAAAGGCAAACGAGTGGGCGATACGGGTACTTATAAAAACCATGCCTTGGTATTGGTAAATCACGGTAAAGCAAGTGGCAAAGCCATTCAACAATTATCAAAGGATATTCAGGCTTCTGTATGGCAAAAATTTAACATTGCCTTACAAACAGAAGTAACCATACTTTAAAGCAAATTAAGAAAATAAAGTAGTCATTTTTTGTACTTTGCCTAAACCTCGATAGTGCATGTAAAAATTAACAATTCAACGTAAAACAATTTAACCATGAAACAAATTAGCAACACTTATTTTTTACTAGTTGCATTATGCCTGCTCCTAATGAGTAGTGCTTGCCAGCAAACCGACCGCAAAGTGCTGATTAGCACCAATCTAGGCGATATGCAAGTAAAACTATACGACGAAACCCCTAAGCATCGAGATAATTTTATTAAGTTAACCGAAGAAGGATATTACGACGGCACGCTGCTTCATTCTGTATTTAAAAATTTTATTATTATGGGCGGCGATCCAGATTCTAAAACGGCAAGTCCAGATGCAAAATTAGGCTTAGGCGGGCCAGGCTATACCTTAAGCCCCGAATTTGTATCTACTATTTATCCTAAAAAAGGCGTGTTAGTAGCGGCCCGTGAAAATGACGTTAAAAACCCTAAAAGAGAATCGTCAGGCTCTCAGTTTTATATTGTACATGGCAGAAAGTATACTTCGCAAGACTTAGACCAACTGATTAACAAACTAGGCTTAATTTGCAGCGATGAGGAAAAAGCAGCCTACCAAACAATTGGCGGTGCACCACATTTAGATGGCAACTACACTATTTTTGGAGAAGTAGTTAGTGGCTTAGATATTATTGACAAAATAAATAACGTAGCACTTAATAGCACAACTCGTCCTAAAGAAGATGTAAAAGTCAGCATCAAAATAATCAAGTAATTACATTTATTAATAAATTGGCATCCATCCCCTTAAAAGCCCTAAATACGGGGCTTTTGCTATCGTTCAATGCTTTGTTAAGTAAAAAAAAACATTTTTTTTAGGTCTTTTTTGTAACAAAATTGCCATCCTAGCCGAATAATAGAATAATGAGCATGGTTTTTGCTTAATGAATAGAACGACTGTGTAATGTTAATCAAACCTCACTAAAAATCGTTGCACAAGTTCCATCCTAGCTCCCCACGTATCAGTATCAGATTAAGTAGATAATAGTCAATTATTTATAAACACAAATAATTTAACTTTATCACACTACAGCTCATTTTATCACTATGCTTCTCAACAAAAATGAATTTGTAAAATGCTTTAAATTAACAATTTACAAGGTTGCTTTTTACTAAATTAAGATGGAGTTTAATTACTAAATAACAGGTAATACTTAATTGCAAGTATTATTTAAAACATTCCATTTCATCTTTTTTATGTAAAAAATGCATTATTTAGGTCTTTTTTTTTAGAAATGTTTGCTTATTTGCTAATGTTAGTGTAATTTGGCATAAAAAGAGACACAGCGTTTTCTTTTTTAGTAAAACAAGCTATTCTATTCTTACCAAACAAGCTATTTTTTGTTGCAGGGTAACACAAAGCAACAATTAAAATGCCACCTAAGTGCAAGTCTTATCCCAGGCACAAATTTGTAATTTTAAAGCATTTACTGTAATTATTTATACAATTGCAAACAGGGGTTTTGATCTCTAAAGCAAAGTAAAACCAGTTTCAACTTAACGATATCATGCTTAAACAAAAACTAAGTCAAAAGCTTCTTCAAAAACTATCTCCTCAGCAAATTCAGTTAATGAAGTTGCTACAAATTCCTACTGCTACGCTCGAACAGCGCATAAAAGAAGAATTAGAGGTAAATCCTGCTTTAGAAGAAAGTAATTATGAAGAAGATGACCCTTTAGATGTTACGGGCGGAGATGACGAAAAAGGAGATAGTGACGGCGATGACAATACAGAGGAAGCACCCGATGCTGCCGACGAAATTGATCTGAGCGACTATTTAAGTGATGATGATGATATTGCGAGCTATAAACTTCGTGATAACAATTATAATAAAGATGCCGACGACGAAAACAAAACCATTCCAGTAGCCATTATTAATACTTTTAATGAGCATTTAATGGAACAACTAGGAATGATTAATTTAAATGAAAAAGAATATAAAATAGCCTGTCACTTAGTAGGTA
This sequence comes from Bacteroidota bacterium, assembly GCA_020630215.1. Taxonomy (GTDB): domain Bacteria; phylum Bacteroidota; class Bacteroidia; order Chitinophagales; family UBA2359; genus JAHDBT01. The sequence continues at coordinate 619 of JAHDBT010000618.1, read as the reverse complement.
GCATTGGCGACGATGGCTATCTTCGTAGAGAAATAGAAGCCATTGTAGACGACTTGGCTTTTACCCAAAATGTAAATACCACCGAAGAGGAACTAGAATACCTACTTGGCGTAATACAAGATTTTGACCCTCCTGGCGTAGCTGCCCGAAACTTACGAGAATGCTTGTTGATTCAAATTCGTCGTAAAGAAGGGTCCCCCAATATTGTTCCTAAATATTTAGAGGTTGCCGAAGATATTTTAGAAAACTACTTTGATGAGTTTGCTAAAAAACACTACGACAAATTGCGTAAACACCTATCTATTACCAATGAGGAACTAAAATACGCTATTGAGGAAATTTTAAAGTTAAATCCTAAGCCAGGCGGCACCTACTCTAATAGTGCCAAGCCCGAAAACTATATTATTCCCGATTTTATTATCGAAAATAACAATGGTCAGTTGCGCTTAACCCTTAATTCTCGCAATGCACCCGATTTACGCATTAGCGATACCTACAGGGATATGCTGAAAGAGTACAACAAAACAAAAAAACGTACCAAAACCCAACGGGAAGCGGTTATGTTTATTAAACAAAAAATTGACTCGGCAAAATGGTTTATTGATGCCATTAAACAACG
>JAHDBT010000617.1 GCA_020630215.1 Bacteroidota bacterium | reverse complement strand
TAAGCAGGGAGTATTTCTCAGAAAAAAATCGGCGAAAGCCAAGTTTAATCCAAGCTTCAAAAACCGCTTTTTCTTTTTTTAATCTTCAAAAACTGCTTTTTCCTTTTTCATGGCGGCCATCATCGACTTTTGTAAATCGTTGGAAATAATCATGCCCGCATTCCAAGTCGCTACATAATTGAGTCCATCTTGTACGCTGTGGTCTTGTGCATAATTGAGCATTTCTTTAGTACCTCGCACTACTAGGGGCGATTTATCGGCTATTTGCATGGCTATTTGCATTACGGCTCCTTGCATCAACACTTTCTCTTTAAATACCCGATTGACTAATCCGTGGTTTTTGGCTTCTTGGCTGCTCATTTTTCGTCCAGTAAAAGCTAGTTCGCGGGTAATGCCTTGTCCAATTAATTTAGGGAGACGTTGTAAAGTGCCTAGGTCGGCTACTAGTCCCATGTCAATTTCTTTGATGGTAAAATAGGCATCACTTGTGCAGTAGCGCATATCGCAAGCGGTAATTAAATCGACACCTGCCCCAATGCAGCCGCCGTGAATAGCTGCTAATACAGGTTTGCAACATTTGTTGATGGCAGTTAGGCACGATTGTAAAAACAAAACCGTATTCCGCATATTTTCCCTTGTTCGTCCTTCGCAATTTACCCTATTAGCAGCATCTAATTGCAAAAGCATTTTCAGGTCGATGCCACCACAAAAATGTTTGCCTTTTCCGCTTAATACAATCGCCCTTATTTCTGGTAAACGATGGGCAGCCTCAAAAAAAGCTTTTATTTCTTTCCAGGAGGTTTCGTTAAAGGAATTGGCTTTGCTGGGGCGATTAAATTGTACAACTGCTACTTTGTTAATCACTTCTACTTGTAAGGTTTCGTAGGTAAAATCCATAGGTTATGTTTCTTTAATTGCTAGATAATATTTTGCTCAAAGATAAAAATTCTTCTTAAAACATTGCTATCTATCGCACAATCATCACCTTAGCTACGTGATGGTCTTCGGCATTTGTGCTGCTGCTAAAAATTAGGTATACACCTGTAGCTACTTTTTCGCCTTTGTAATTTTTACCATCCCATATTGCTTGCCCGCCATTGGCGCGGGTTTCGTAAATGAGGTTGCCACTAATATCGGTTATTTTAACATAGGCATTCCTTGCCAATCCTTTTACGGCAATATCGCCTTCGTATTCTGGCCTAACAGGGTTGGGGTATACTAATACTTCTTCGTGTATATTGCTGCCGCCTGTAGCAGTACCTTTATAAGATACCACACCTAGTTCGGTACCTACAAACACCTCTCCGTTTTCGTTGTTAATGGCAATACTATTAATTCGGTTAGATAGTAAAGGGCTGTTTTCGACCGTAAAATAATGAATTACTTCTGTTCCATCGGGCGACAAAAGCCATAAGCCATTTCCTGTGCCTACCCATTTTCTGTTGCCGCCATCTACGGCAAGGGCTGTTACGACTTCTTTTTCTAGCAAATACGCACCATAACCATCTACCTCTACATAAGGAAGTACGGCATCGCAACCGCTTTCAAAAACAGCAAAGGGACAATAGTAAACGGCAATACCTGCATCGGTACCTGCCCAAATAGCTCCGTCGTTATCTTTTACTAAACAATTAACCGTATTTACAGGTAAACCACCTTTGCCTTGTCCTTCTTTTAAGGTAATATATCGGTCGTCGCTTTCGTCCATAATATCTGCACCATGATTAAACACTCGGATACCATTTGCATGCAAAATAATCCATTTTTGGTTGTAATCATCTACTATTAACCATTTTAAATAATTGGGGGGATCGCCATTAAGAAACGGAGCGTCCTCAAAAGATTTCCATTCGCCCTGATTGGTTAAAACCGACATGCCTTTAACTGCACCATAATTGCTTATCCATAGGTTTTCTTGTGCATCAAAAGCCAAGCCTGTTATCCGATAAGCATTGGGGTCGCCTACGGTTGAGCCTAGTCCAACATCTTCTTTATACTGAACAAATTTTTCAAAATCGTAACTAAACAAACCATCCTGGCAGGAGGCAAAGTACAACAAGTTTTTACTAGGATGTGGTAAAATTTGAAGGAGGTCTCTTTTACCTTCCCAAAAGTCAAATTCGCTTTGGGTGTAATTGTTCCAGATACCATCTTTGTATTGATAGGCTCCTAGTATTTTTTGCTGGTACTTCCAGTTCGATTTTTTTGCTGATCCAGTAGCTACCCAGCAAGCATTATCGTGAATACTCAAACCAAAAACATTCTGTGTTTTAGGTCCATTGGGTAAATAGTTCACTAAATCATTGAGTCCAATAATTTCCGTCAACCCCACTCGGCTATCAGCAACCCAAAGGCGGTTATCTTTATTAAGTAATAATTGTTTTGGGCGGCGGTAACTCTTTTCTGGGAAAGCCGTAATATCGCCATTCGCATCAATAATAGCTATCTTACTTGCGTTTCCAGTTTCGCAGTTTCCTTTCCACGAAATAAGCAGTAGCTGCTCTTTATCAATAGCTAACGATTTAATGCACCAATCAGCACTTCCATACACAGGGTCCCAAGTATCGGCATTGGCATCGTATTCAAACAATACATTGTCTGAGCAAGCAAAAAGTCGATTTCCCAAATATCCTACACAAGTAACTTCCTCTCCTACTGCTTCAATAGAAGTGCGTTCCCAGTTTTCGAAGTGTGCTAGGTTAGGATTGTTTAAATTGCCAAAATATAAACCATCACTTGTTGCGGCTGCCAGTACATTATTATCAGAAATAGCTACTTGGTAAACGGCTACAGTACTGCCTCCTTCCCCTATAATATAGGAATCGGCAACTTCCCTATTATTTAAATCGTAGGCAACAATACCAAAATTAGTTGCAATGTATACAAGGTCGCCAGCAACTAGCAAATGGTTAATTTGTTTTTTACCAATATAGTCCGAACGGTAAATATCACTTACATTGGTTACCTTTCCATTTTGGTACAAATCAATCCGTCCACTTAAATAAGCAATCACCAGCACTTCTAGGTTTTCGTTGTAGGCTAATTCAGTAATATTTAAATCAGAAAAACCCTGCGCTTTAGCATATGTTCGGTAAGAATCGTCTTCCAAATCGTAAGAAAACAGAGCTTGCTCTGTACCAACATAAATTTTATTGGCAGCTTCTACAACACAAGTTCCTTTATTGTAAGGAAGATGTATTTGCCAGTCTCCTAACGATACATTAGCTGTTTGTGCAGTTGCTGTAAAAACTAAACAACAGCTTAAAAATAAAAAATAAAAACAAGTTAATTGCTTCATAATATTAAGGTGGTGTAACAAAAAATAATACTAATTAGGACAAACATATCTAAGCGGTTACCATTTTTTTGGCTAATAGTAGGCACTTGGTATTGGAACGGTTTTGTTACGCTACACCGAGTATACTTGCCAAGTATTTTTGCTGCTTCAATAGACCTGTCCTAATTAGACAGACTAAATCTGTATATAGGTTGCTTATAAATAAAAAACTTAAAGGTTAATAAGTAGTGCTAATTAAATAATTTCCTATTTCTACTTGTTCTTTTCATCGCAGCCGCAAGCGGTTCTCTACGTTTAAATGCCTAAAAAGGCATTTATTTTACTGCGTAAAAATCACTCGTTCATCCTGCGTTGCAAATACTCGCCGTAGCTAAGGCTGCCAACCCAGCCGCAAGCGGTTCGCTACACTTAAATGCATTAATATGCATTTATTTTGCTACGCAAAAATCGTTCACTCATGTTTTGCGCCTTGTATAAACACAAAATAACTGCGTATAAATTAGGAAATTATTTAAACACCACTACTTAGTGAATGAGAAAAAATAACCTCCACCAATTTAATTTATTCTATTTCCCAAT
>JAHDBT010000616.1 GCA_020630215.1 Bacteroidota bacterium | reverse complement strand
GTTGGTTCTGCAAATTCGCACATACAAGTAGCAGGGTTAAAGGTGTCTGTCGTTTCTGCACAACCATCATCACAAGTTAATACAGGGCAAGCTTCGCAACATACGGTTACATTATCAATAGCAAAACCCCAAGCATAACTGCCATCATCATCGTAACAAAAACTAATTTGAGAAGTAGCCGTTCCGCTTGCAATGGTAATATTTTCCGAACCATTGCCATCTCCAGAAGTTGTAAAAACTTGGCTGCCATCTACTTCTACACTAAGCGTTCCTCCGCCAGAGTCTTCATTTTGCCAATCAAATTTTAGGCTAATGCTACTACAGCCAGCTAAATCTACTACTGGAGAAATAATACATCCTACTCCAACGATTGCAGCACCTAAATTATCATCGTTAAATACCGCTTGGCATCCACTAAATCCTGCACTTGGTCCACCTCCGGCGGTATCAGGATAGCCGCCTGTACAATCAAAACTAAAAGCACTTGTACCATCATTACAAGTACCTAGGGTATTTGTATTGGTGTGGGTTGTTGTCCATCCAGCAGGTTGAGCGCAAGCGTCAAAATCTTCTACAAGCGATTCGGTAAATCCAGTTGGGCATGTTGGGCAAGCATCACAAATAGCACCGCCACAATCAATTTCTGTTTCATCTTGGTTTAGTATGCCATCGTCGCAGGTAGGAATGATTACACAAGCGGTTGTGGCTTCCCAACCGTCGGCTACAACGCTGTTATCGGAGGTAAATACAAAGGTTAAACAACCTGTAGCATTTGCCGTTGTTGCACTAATGGTTCCTCCGCCTGGTGTATTAGTACCGCAAAAAGTGCCTAAAGAGGTAGCGGCATTACTATTGCCATCAAAAACTTCTAATACATCAAAATCACAGGTAGCATCTGGTTCTATGTCGAATGCAGTAAAGGTAACCGTCATTAGTTCCATACTTGGGTCTAATGGGCAGAAGGTCCAAGTTTGGTTTTCATCATTCCCATATTGGCCTCCTACATCCCCACTATCTACAAAAGTAGCATTACAATCGTTGGGGCAATTGGCACCACTTACTACGGTGATGTAATTGCTTAGGGTAATCATATCGCACTCTGCATTGGCATTACATACTTGTAAGGTAACATCATACATACCATCTGCAGCGTAAGTTACGCTAGGATTTTGTACGGTTGAAGTAGCAGGCGTACCACCTGGGAAAGTCCAATTCCAAGTAGTAACTACAGGGTCGGCAACTGATAGGTCAGAAAAGTCAACCGTTGGGTCGGTATCTAAACATAAAGTAGTTGCATCTCCTTCAAAATTAGCAATAGGTGCGGCAGGAAGTGCAGGTAAGGTATATCCGCAAGAACTTAATTGAGTATGAATGGCTAGTAAATCGGCACCTGCAATACCCATATCGAGGGCTGCTTGGTAAACGGCATTGGCGGCATCATCTTGGTTAGCCGAATTGCCCGTCATACCTAAGCCTTCAATCATTAACTTATCAGTTGTTGCCGAGCCTATTTGATCCCAAACCCCCATCATGCAGGTAGACCAAATTTGTCCACATTCGTGTAAACAGCCAGGGGTAATATCATCTGGATAAGTACCATTGTAGTTGGTAATACGACCATTCCAACACTCATTATGTCCATCCCAGTTAAACACCCAATTCCATTGAGGATTAGCGGAGGTAAATTGATTTCGAGCGGAGGTTCTATTATAAGAAACCGCCCAATAATCTGCTGCGCCTTCACTTAATCCTTGGTTATTAGATAAATTACCGCCTGTAACCCAATCGTGTATGCCGTGAAATAATTCGTGGTGAATTACATCCGAGTCTTCACCATCATCTACACAACCTTCGCCAAAGGATAAGCGTTGTGTACCGCCTGTATAGTAAGAATTATCTGCGCCACCTGCGCCATGTGGGTCAAACTCTACTACCCCACCATTTTGTTGAGGGGCAACAGGGCAGTTAAGGGTAATATTCATATAACGCATAGAAGCATCGATGTGGTAGTAGATGTTTACGGCTTCAAATCCATTGTCGGTTCTACTAAAATTAAAGGCGCTTGATGCTTGCGATTGAATACCATCATTGGGGGCATCCCAATCTAATTCGCCAGCATAAGGACCGTATAAAGTATAGAGTCCACCAGCTAGGGTAATATCTAGCAGGGTTTCGTTAAATTCTTGAGAAGTTAAATCGGCAGAGTTGGCATCCCCATTATCAACATATCCACCAGTGCCATAAGTATTGCCAGACGATAAGAGAGGGTCGGGATCGAACACATTACCTGTACCAGTTGCAGGCATAGGAGCGGGAACGGGGGCAGGTTGCGGAAGTAATAAGGGAGGATGCCAACTCAGGTGTTCTAATGCTTCTAAAGATATAATACCATTGTTATTGAGGTAAGCACTTATATTTATCGTTTCTTTAGCGTGCGTATGTCCATGGTCATGTTCGTGATTATGAGCATGTCCGTGCCCATGCTCACTACAATAAACCGCTTCGTCTACGGCTTTAAAAACATCACCTGTTTGAGCATCTACAAACACATGCCACTCTCCTTGAGGTTCATTACATAGGGTAGTTACCTCATAAGCTAGTATTGATTTTTCGTATAATTGATAAATGGTGAGTTCAATGTTTTTATAATTGGGTTCGCTATTTAGTCTGATGTGGTTTTCAGCAATAGTACGAGCTTCTGCTTCGGTAATTATCGGGCTAGTACTAGCAGGATTAACTACTTTTTTATAGGTACTGCTAATAAAAGTTACTTGATTTTTTTTATTAATAGCGACAACAATCTCGCTTTTGTGTACAGGGAGGTTATTGTACAATTGTTTAAAGCGCACCGTATGCCCCCTATCGCTGCTTCGAGTAAAATAGTGTTCTAAACTGCTAAGGCCATTTTTAGGAAGTCCTAAGATGCCCCCTTCTTGTTGTAAATATTGCCGTGCCATTGCTTCGGGGCTATCGGCGGCTAATTGGTAGTTAAGGTGATAAATACTAAGAGGTAAGCCTGTTACATCGCTTATCCGCATATTATCCTTAATCGTGTAGCTTTCCTCTAGGTCAGGATTGATTTCGAAGCTACGAGTCGGCATTCCGTTTTTTGCTGTTAGTGTTATAGCGAAAAAACAGCATAACATAAATGGAACTAGGTAGTACATTTGTTTTTTCATAAATTTTAATTTGGTGTTACTGTGTAATGTAAAAAAAAGGAATTTGACTTTACCTAATGTATCCTGAAATGATTTTGTGAAGTAAAACCATTTTTTTAATAGGTGTTTCAAACTTATAGGATAGGGAAGTTATAGAAAAGTATTTTTGGAAAAAATGTTTGAGGGGATATAAAACTAATTGTTTTTTAGGTATAAACAGTATGTTTTAAGTAATAATTAAGTATGATAGGTATATTTTTTTATATTTAATGTGAATTTGTTTTTATTTTTTGGGTCTTGCAAATATCTAGTCTTTTTTTATAAAATAAGCATATCTACATTATGTTATATAATAGCTATTATTGTAAAATACGTATGTTTATGATTAAAAAGCAAATAGGGCTATTTACTTGTATTTAAGTATTTAAAAAAGGCAGGACAAATAAAAAAGAAAGGTAAGTTATTCCTAATTATTTAAACTCGGGTTACAATGGCCATAATACTTTTATGAATTAAACATGAATTTATGTGTTTAAAGTATTTTGTTGGTGTCTTGTTATTGTTTTGTAAAAAAGACTAGTTAAGGTCTAGCTATTTCAATAAAAAAAGGCAGTAAGTTAAATACAGTGTATTAAATCCTTCCTGCCTTTTTACTTTCTGTGTTTTACACAAGTGAATGAGAAAAAATAACCTCCACCAATTTAATTTATTCTATTTCCCAATGC
>JAHDBT010000615.1 GCA_020630215.1 Bacteroidota bacterium | reverse complement strand
GGATCTTTCACATCTGTAGAATCCATAAATAAAGTATTTAAAAGTAAAGAAACAATAATTACTCTTACAAAAATAAAGCTACGTAAAAAAAAGCGATTTTCAGACCTATTTATTCACATATAAAAACTTTACCTAAAATAGGACGGTACAGCAAAGCAAAATTTTCCAAATACTCACTAATAATAAAACCGTTCCCCTACGCCTAAATCTTTTAACTCGCCATTTAGCAAACCTTGCGCTACAATTTCGTGCATTACTTTAATTGGTTCCCCTGTTGGTTCATCGCTTAAATCGTAGGTGCCGTAGTGCATCGGAATAAAGGTTTTTGCTCCTAGCTCGTTAAAGGCTTCGGCGGCTTCGTGTGGGCTTACATGCGAGCTTTTCATTACCTCCCTAGGCTTATACGCACCTATGGGCATCAAACAAATGTCAATTTTAGGGTACAATTGTTTTATTTCTGTAAAATGTGGTCCATAAGCAGTATCACCGGCAAAATAAATCGTCTTATTAGGAGTTTGTAACAAGAAACTACCCCACAGGTTGTGGTTATAATCTAGCAAACCCCTTTTATTCCAATGGATGGCAGGTAAAAAGGTAATTTGTAAGTTTTGCGTTTTAGGAATCGCATATTGCTGATACCAGGCGGCTTCTTGTATGGGGTTCTTATACTTTTTACCAAGCGGTATAATGGGTCCAATTTTTAGCGGCACTAAAAATTGTGCTTTCGGGTTGTTGGGTATAATTTTTCGCAAAGAGGGTACATCTAAATGATCTCGGTGACCATGCGATAAAAGGATGTAATCTACATTTTGAATATCCTTATATTGGCAAGGTGCTTTTACTAGGCGTTTAAGCAAAGCCACATTGCCCAAACAAGGATCGGTTAAAATAGACACCCCATCCAAACGAATAAAAAAACTTGCATGACCTAGCCAAACAATCACGTTTTTTTGCGTGTTGAAAATCTCCTTATCTTCAAAGTACTTGAGTTTAAAATTTTCGGTACGTTTTTCGTTGCGCTGTTTGTTACCTGCTATTTGCCACTTAAAAATGGTATCAACCCCAGGAGGCACTCTGCGTATCTGATTAACAAAACGTCCTTTTTTTAATAAATTGCCCTTGCACCCTTGTTTTATAAAGGGTAAATTGGCATTATATGCATATTCGCTAGTCATGAAATTTATTTTTTAATGGCATTTTTATGACAAATGCTTTTTTTAGCTTATTTTTGAATTTCGCAAAGATATACGCTATTTGCTAACTATACTCAAATACGTTTGATTTTCCTTTTTAGTGAAATGGCTCAACTGTTAAAATTGTTTTTTCCAGACAGTACCTAACGACTTTCGCTTATTAAGGGTCAACATTCAGTTGGCAATACAATTATTCGTATCAAATATCTAAAAAAGCTTTTTTTACCCGAAAAAACAAACTAAAAACTACTTGCATTCGAGCATATTACTACGCTATTTACCAACAAACAAACTTAAACAAACCTTATACCGCTGCTCTTTTTTTAAAACAAACTTTTATTTTTAACATGCAACCTTTTTACACTTTTAGTGAATGCCTAAAAAAATTTACTGTTTAAAGTATAGAAAGAGGTACGTACCCTCAAAAGTAAAAATAACTGTTTAGAAACGAAAAAAATGTTACTATGTTAAAGTATGTTGTTGTAACTCCCGCCAATAGAAATACGCAAGCATATTTTCACCATGTGCTAGAATCTATGCTTCGACAAACACATTTGCCAGAGCAATGGATTATTGTAAACGATGATTTAAATCTTGAAACAACAGACAATTTACAGTTTCAAGCTTTACAATACTCTTGGATAAAACTGGTAAATAGGCAGGATAGCACCGTAGTTGTTGGCGGTCCCGATGAAGTAGGTACTTTTTGGGCAGGCTGCGAGCATATTGAGGTGTACGATTATGATGTGCTGGTAAAATTAGATGCCAATGTAGCTTTACCCGACGATTACTTTGAAGTAATTGCACAACATTTTGGTAATAATCGTAAGCTGGGTATTGCAGGCGGCGTGTGTATATACGATATGGACACACCACAAAGCGAAAAAACCAAAGCCAGCGGGCAGCAGGTGTCGGGTGCATTTAAAGCTTATCGCTTACCCTGTTTTAAATTAATTGATGGATTAAAACCTTGCCTAGTTTGGGAGGTAGTTGATGAGCTACTTGCCAACTATTATGGCTGCGAGATTTTAGCAGAGGAAAAATTATTGGTGAAAATTTATGGCAATTTTAATCAAACAACCGCCTCTAAACAAAACAGCCTTAAAACGGGCCAAGCCTTTTACTATTTACGCTACGGATGGTTACTAGCCTTCCTCACCTCCCTTAAACGCAGTTTTAAAACTAAACCCTACTTTATAAGCGGATTTTATGCCTTATTGGGTTATTTTACGGCATGGCAAAATAAAGAATCGCAAATTGTTACCCAGGAAGAAGGTGCATTTATCAGAGAAAATCGTTATAATGCCATTTTAGGAAAAACACCTACAAAACAAGCCATCGCACAACCTGTTGAACAGCACACAACGCAATAAGGACTGCTCGCTACGTGAATTTTGTAGGTAATTGATTAGCCGATACTAAAAAACTAGCGAATAAATAGTGGAATTGAAGCCGTCTTTCTACCTAAAGCGAAACGTACTTTCTACCTGCTACTACTATTATGCTAAATAACAACTGCTGAACAATAAAATCTGACTGTAAAAAATAACCCAATGAAAATAGCTGTTGTAACTACGGCTTACCCTAGCCAAAATGCGCCTTACCAAAATATGTTTGTACATACCCGTAACAAATGGTACGCTAAACATGGCATGGAAGTAAGCCAATGGGTATTATCGAAAGAAACAAGCAAATACGAAATGGATGGCATTGTGGTAAACCGCCAACCTGCCCCACAAATTGCTCGTAACATTGCCTCGCACGATGTAGTATTGGTACACCTACTGCAACATTCTCCCTTTAAACATCACGACGGCGGACAAGTTTACCAAGCCCTTATGGAACGACGACAGCCCCTTGTGTTTTTTATGCATGGTATTGGCGTACAAAAAATGTTTCAAAGCTACCCGTTTGATATTCGCCTAAAAGAACCCAAAACCATTCTTAAAGCCCTGTACCACGACTACTACAAAATTACACGGATGCGGAAACGTATTAAACAATTAGTGGCCGCAAAACATCCTGTAAAGTTTATTACCCCCTCGCAATTTTTAATTAAAGATGCCAGCAAAAGTTTAGGTTTTGATATAAGTCCTTATGCCATGGCCAATGCCAATGGTATTGATACCAAGTTGTTTCGCTACCACGGAGCTAGTAACTTGTATAAAAATCGGCAAAAGATACTGTCCATTCGTCCGTTAGATTTTGGGGGGAAATATGCCGCAGATTTATCGGTAAAGGTAATGCCACATTTACCTCCCCCTATCCAAATGGATTTATTTGGCGAAGGCCAACACAAAGCACAAGTAGCACAATACATTGAGCAGCAAAATATTGGACACAATACCCGCCTACATCCTCATTTTATTAAAAACCACGAAATACCCGATTTACACGCACAATACGGCATCTACTACGCCACAACTCGCACCGACACGCAAGGCGTTTCTACCTGCGAAGCTATGGCATCGGGCTTACCTATTGTAAGTTTTGATGTTGGCGGTGTACCCGAGTTTGTGCAACATCAACAAACGGGCTTGCTAGTAAAACCTTTTGATGTAAAAGCTGCCGCCCTAGCATTAGCACGCTTGGCAAACGATAAAAATTTGTTTATTCGCCTATCGGAAAACGGCCGCAAAGCTATGGAAGCGATTGATATTGAAAAACAGGTGCAAGTAGAGTTGCAAGTGGC
>JAHDBT010000614.1:2335-3894 GCA_020630215.1 Bacteroidota bacterium | reverse complement strand
CACGGCATAGGCGCAAAAACAGCCGTAGGATACGGATACCTACAAGAACAATAAAATACACACAAAAAGCCAGTAGCTCTCACTACTGGCTTTTTTCATTATCACACCTCCGCTTATCTGTCTACTAACACAAACAAAAAAACAAACAAAATGCAACAATAGGAACTTTATGTTAAAACCTAACAATACTACACGAATCCTCTCCCCTATACACCCAATTGTTATGCCAAAGCTTTATTTGTACTAAATACAAACTTAGCACAAACCAAACCTTGCAATTTTTGAAAAACCCCCTGCAATTTTTGATACCTTGCATTATCGCTCAAACTCCTCCACCGTCCAAACAATACCCCCTGTTGCTAATCGCTCCCTAATCTCCGCTTGTACCCCTACCGCCAAATCTTTCGATGGTTCGGGCATCTGATTTAAATAAAAATAAGCCACATACAAACGGTAATCCTTACCCTCCTCATCTACTTTACGTATAGGAGCTTCCTGCTTAATATAAGGCTGTATATCCAACCTACTTTTGCCCGACATCTGCGAGCCTATTTGCTGCCCCCACGCACGTATATCGCCCTCGCTTGCTAGGTAGGCTTCTTCGCATTTCATCACCATGCGCTTTTGGTAAATAAATATTACCGTTAACCGCTTGGGTAAATCATCTTCCCAAGCATTAAACTGCTTGCTCAACCATACGCCTAGTGCCACCAAAAAAGTAGCAACCCCTGCCATTGGGTCTACCCAATTAGACCACCAACCTAAACCCAAACTGCTCCAATTAGAGTATACCACAATTATAAATACTGCGGTAATTACTCCTATGCCTATGTATATAATATTGCGCTGCCGCTTTAAGGCATATCCTATTGTTTTTTGTAGTATTTTCATCGTATTGTTTTTTTTGTTTGGATAAATAATCAGGCTACAATAATAACCATTAGCAAGCAATTCCTCCCTTCTTTTCCATATAAATTTCACGTAAGGCTACGGCTTTTACCTTTAATCCATCAATAAACGGATAAGGCGACTGTACCAACAAGCTACCATCGCTGTTTTCTTTGATGTACCAACCCATTACTTGCATACCGCCAATACCCGTTACCCAACCTCTATATACGCCCTGACAGTCGTAGTGTATGGTTGCATAAAACAAGGTCTCGGAATCGTTACAGCTTACAAAACAAGCTACTACTTGTCGCTGCTGTATGGCAGTTGTCATGGCTTTTGGAGGGCGATTCAAATCTTCGTGGGTAATTTTAATTTTTTGTTTTGTCATTTATTTTCTAAAAAAAAATTAATCTTTGTGCTTACAAAATTGTATAGCCTCTACCTTATGCAAGTGCTGTGCCAAGCCCCAAATGCCTATTTTTAGGTAGTTTTAAGAAAAAAAAACTTTCAATTTTTGAAAAACCCCTCAATTTTTAATAGTTTGCAGGAAATAGCCGTCAGTTGTTCTTGTTTGAATTTGGTAGGGACGTAAAATTTTGCGTCCCTACCAAATTCAAAAAACAAAGCACTAAAACTACTAACTACCAAGTACCAAGTACCAAGTACCA
>JAHDBT010000614.1:0-2235 GCA_020630215.1 Bacteroidota bacterium | reverse complement strand
TACCAAGTACCAAGTACCAAGTACCATCTACTAATTACCAACTACCAAGCAAACATGTCCAAAATACTTTTTTCCTTCGTTGCTTTTCATACCGATTTTGAGAATGGCAAAGCTTCTAACCAGGGACCAAATTACAGTTTTCACCAACATTTTTACGATAAAAATGGCTACGACAAACACCTCATTGTTTCGCAGGGTGGCGAAGAGGATATACGGGCAGTGCTGCTGCTGAACAAACTGCAAAAAGATTTTCCGACGCATACCATAGCGGTAAAAGGCTTGCATATTATTGATGTAATTGACGTGGTAGAAATTGCCAACAAAATACAACGACTACTCCTTACCTATGCCAACGACGAACTGCATTTATTTATCTCGCCCGGCACACCTGCCATGCATATTAGTTGGGTGTTAATGCATACCTCGCTAGGATTAAATACACACATACTACAAGTACGCCCCAAAGAGTTTGTAGGAAAAGTGGCTAAAAAACGCAAGCAACAAAAAGACAAAAAGAACCGAAAAAACAAAGGCAAAGCAAAAGACAAAACAAAAATTCCTCTCCTTGCTGCTGCGCCCGAGTTGCTGCGCCTCGATATACGCAAAAGCAGCATTTCGTCGGGTTTAGTGCTGCGGCAAGAGTTGTTAAATAAGCCTCCAAATACCGCCAACTTTTGCCTTACGCCTAGCCTCGAACCCATTTATAAAAATGCCGAAAGTGTAGCACAAGCAGATAGCGTAACCGTGCTAATACTAGGAGAAAGCGGCACAGGTAAAGAACACCTCGCTCGGTTTATTCACCAAAACTCGCCTAGAAAAAAAGCCCCCTTCGAACTGCTCAACTGCTCGGCAATGGGCGACGCACTGCTAGAATCGCGCTTGTTTGGCTATAAAAAAGGCAGCTTTACAGGCGCAGATGCCGACACCGCAGGCATTTTTGAACAAGCCAATGGCGGCACCGTTTTTTTAGACGAAATTGGCGATATTAGTCCGTATATGCAACAGGCTTTGTTGCGAGTTTTGCAGCAAAAAGAAATACGGGTAATTGGCGGCAAAAGTAAAAAGGTAGATGTACGCATTATTGCCGCTACCAACAAAGATTTATTTGCACTTTGCCAAAAAGAAAAATTTAGATGGGACCTATACTACCGCCTAGCCGTTGCCGATTTAGAACTGCCCCCCCTACGAGATAGAGGCCCCGAGGAAATAGCCACATTAACTGATTTTTTTATTGATAAAAAACAAGAACAGTTTAGAGCCCCACAGCCCATTCTGCTACAAAAAGAAGTGCTCGATTTTTTAAGCACCTACCCTTTTCCTGGCAATATTCGCGAACTCGAAAATATTATAGAACGCTTTTATGTACTAAACGAGGCAGGCATGGTAAGCCCCAAAAACCTCCCCAAACGCCTACACCGTTCGCCCACCAAATTATCGTATTTATTGGAGGATGTAGAAAAAATGCATATACAAAAAGTACTGCAAATTTTTAAAGGCAACAAAGAAAAAACCAGCAAAGCATTAGGCGTTGCCTACAATACCCTCAACAACAAAATTAAAAAATATGGGATGGAATGGTAGCTATTTATTGCATTTTAAAAAAATAAGTAGTATTTTAAATCTAAAAAATCAATCAAAATATGCAAACACTAAATAAAACCTATCAGCTTGTTTTCCCTGCTGATTTACCACTATCTTTAAAAATGCAAGAAGATGAATTTAGTAGTGAAATAAGAAAATTAGTACTTATAAAACTATTTGAACTCGGCAAAATTTCTTCGGGAAAAGCGGCGGTTATTCTTGGCATTTCTCGCTTAGATTTTCTAGAAATATTACAACAGTATCAAGTCAACTTTTTTAATGATGCTTCTCCTAGCAATATTTTAAAGGATATAAATAATGCCTAAAATTGTGGTGAGTAATACAACCCCTTTAATAACACTAATGGGACTAAATAGGCTAGATTTATTACAAAAATTGTATCAAACAATAATAGTCCCTAACGCTGTATTTGAAGAACTAGAACAAGGGAAACATAAACCTTATTATCAAAACCTAAAGGCTATTGATTGGGTGAGAATTAAGCCCGTTAAAAATTTAGCAGCCTTACAGTATCTGTTAAGTGATTTAGATAAAGGAGAAGCAGCTACAATTATACTAGCTAAAGAACAACAAGCTGACTTAGTAATTATTGATGAAAAACTAGGCAGATCGTATGCAAATTTACATGGGCTT
>JAHDBT010000613.1 GCA_020630215.1 Bacteroidota bacterium | reverse complement strand
TTGTAATGTGCTGATTATTAATGCTGGATTATTTTAACCTGACGGCTATGGCCTGTGGCTTGCAAAAATTGCTACTTTAACTTGCTATTAGTAGGTTTCTCGAAGTGTCAAGTAAAATTTATCGTGAATGAAACATGCCGTTGTTTTCTAGTAAAAATTCTTAAAAAGCAACTCCTTATTTTTTCTTACCTTACTTCGTCAATCCCAATAATAGTCATATTAGATATTAGTAAATTAAAATCGGACATATCTACTACGCCATCTAAATTTACATCGCTTAAGGAGTAACTTGGGCTGTTACTGTTATTGGCAAACACATTGCTATCCTTGTAACTAAAAATACCATCTGCATAAAAATCGCCTGCACGTAAAGCAAAAATGCCTGTTTCTATTTCGATGGTTTGGTTGCTGCCCATTACCTGATTTGCACCAGCCGAAAAGCTGTAATTTACTACACCCGTATCAGGAAAATAAATGCTATTGGCACTAATTATTCCTAAATGATTACGGTGCTTTAATACCACATAATAATTTTGATTGGTTGCTAATCCGTTAAAAATAAGTCCACTGCTACTATTATCTGCTGCTACAATACTTCCATCTGATAATAAAATAGCAGCTTTTTGAGCAACTACGCTACTCGCATTGGCATTGCTTCTAAGTTCTACCAATACCCAATCTACCGCATTAAAAGACATACTGCTTACTACTTCACTTCCGCTGTAATTCCAGGGTGCTTGATTGTAAGGTTGCGAAATGGGTAGTTGAGCGTTTAAGCTGCTGTTCATGTTTCCGCTTCCGCTGTAGGTGCCTTGTAAATAGGCTTGTAATTGCAAAATGGTACTAGGGGCAGCAGTACAGTCTTTTATTTCAAAAGGAATGGCGGTGCCAAAAGTGCAGCTAGACTGTTGAGAGGCTACAATCTCTGGAAAACTGATGTTGATACTTGCTTGATCGAAAACAAGTTCTACAAAATCTACCATGCCCGCATAACCTGGGTTATTGCCATCGGCTACCTTTAAGGTCCAATTGCCATTTGGGTCGCCAATAGATACATTAACACTTCCATCGGCATTAAGTGTGCCTACATAACATGGTGGATTAGGTCCATTGCAAGGGCCGGCATCGTATCCGCTTCCAGGTTCTACAAAACAAGTAGCTTGCGAAGCAGAACCAAAATCTTCACCAACACCACTTAACGAGTATAGGCTGAGTAAGTTAAACTCATAACCACTAGGCGCAATTAACGACATAGCCAAGTCGTTTGTAAAAGCATGAGGTACATATAAGCAAACTTGTTGCAGGATGGCATCAACAGGAACCTGACTAACCGTTATTGGAATTTCTATGCCTGCTAAATCATTATCGGGAATGCTAATAGCGGCTCCAGGACCTATGCCTATTGGAGGAGCAGGTAAATCATTATAACTGGCAAAGGGAGTAATAAAGTAATTGCCTACTGGAAAATTGCTACAATTGGGCGTAAATACAAAGGTTGTATCACCATTAGCGGTTGTTGTGCTGGCATCGGGTCTAAAAATTTGACCAGCGGCATAGGCGGCATCCAAACCAGATGGATCGGTAATTGGGGTGCTGGCTAACCAAAAACCTACGGTAAATTTCGAGCTAAGTCCCATGCCTGATGTGGTGAAGGTAATACTTTCATTACAGCACACTTGGGCAGGAGGTGCGAGTGCCACGCCGTTGCCTGGATCGGCATATACTTTAATAGTTGCTTTGCGTCGGCAAGGAAAACCTAGGTAAAAACTATTGGTTTCCTCTAGCCAAACTTCGTAGGTGCCAGGTGTGTTAATATCTACAATACTAGCAGTAGGGGTAAAGCTGCTAGTTGTACTTGCTAAGGGAACAGTACTGCTAATTGTTTGGTACCAATTGTAACAACTATTTTTGGCTTGTAAGGTAGGTATGCCATCACCAATACACAGTTCCCAATAAGGCGATTGTGGGTGGTTTACTTCGGTACTGCTAAAATCTTGTTCAATATTAGAGCAACATAAATAATCACGGCATACAGTTAACACATCATGGATTTTACGCAACTGGCAGGGGGTGAAACTTAAAGGTTCGCAAGCTCCATAATTGCTATAACCCATAATGTTGTTTAGTTGTAGCGGTTGCGAAGGAGATGGCGTATAGCTGCCAATATACACACATTCGTTGTTAACCTGCCCTAGTAAGCCAGGATCGGGTGGGGTATCACAAATGCCATCGCCTTTATTATTGGGGTTATTAGGATCGGTACCAGCAAAGGCGGTATCAGGCGGACCATAATTACAACAGCCCGAACCGTCGGCGGCTTCATTAGGTGTGCCTCCTGTAGCGTTTAAAAAGTAGGCACCTCTATGCGGATGTTGTAAGCCTAGGTAATGTCCTACTTCGTGTTCAAACGTAAAATCGCCAGGAGCAAAACAACTATTTTTTAAGTATACCCTATTGCGGTCGTTTAAACTTGGGCCAGTAGTGTAGGTAGTAGGGAAGTAGCCATAACCACAGTACGAATCTGTGCCTCTAAATAAATTGGCTGTTAAATAAACATTCATTACATTAGGAATGTCATAACTGGCAATTTCTTCTCCGTCGTCTTGTCCATCATCACCTGCATCGTTACTTTCAAAATAGAATTGGTAAAAATCGGCATCGTCTAAATAACGAGGTGCTTGGCATTGTACAAACTCCACGCTTGCTGCTTGATAAACGGCATTAATCTCTATTATTTTTTGGTCGATAAAAGCAGGGTCTAAAGTAGTATTTCCACTTCCATCTGTAATAATTGTAAATACAACGGGAATTTTAAATGCGGGGCAACCACTATTAGGTAGCGGAGGAATAGAACAATCGTTAAAACCACAATTATTACCATAAATACCATACAAATGCGAGCGACAACCATCGCCCATTTGCCGTAGGTGCCCAGTTGCTTTATCAATAACAATAGGGTCGGGGTTGGCACAAAAATGTTGTTGTGCATAGCTCACGTTTCCTAGCAAAATAGCACAACAGAGGAAGTATAAGGAGCTATAAAAATACTGCAAATAATTCATAATAAGTTTTAAATAGTTAATGAATGGAGTGTGTGTGTTTACGTATATATAGGTGTATGGGTGCTAGGGAAGGGGATTTAGAGGGAAATAAGTTGATTAAGTGCTACTAATTAAACGGACTTTATCGTTTAAAGAGATGTTGCCTTTTTGCAGTACCCTGGCAGTAACACCGCCATGGCCACGCATTGCATTATAGCCGCCAGGTCCTAGGTTTTCTTCCATTCTAGAACAAGGGGGGCAAGTACCTGTAATTTCTAGTATTACCTCTCCAATTTGCACCTGTTGTTCTTTTAATGCAAAAAGGTTGATACCTTTTACTACGATATTTCTACGGGTAAGTTTAGGATCAACGGCTTTATTTGTTCCAAGAATGTTACCTATGACTACTAAGTGCTCGGCTTGTATAAGGGTAACCTGTCGTTTTCCGTTGCTGCCTGCGTAATGGTCGTTTACAATACCTGTTGTAGGGTTTAGTTCGGCAGATTGTACTTCTTGTACCGCTACTTTTTTTTCGGTTCTAATACCAATCCATGTTACTTCGCCAACTTGTGGCATGGTATTGATTAACTCTTTAATGGTTGGTTTTGTACTATTGGTTTTCATAGATTTTGTTTAAGGATACTTTGGTAATACTCTGATGATCGGTTAGAGGGGTATATATGAAATAATAAGGTTTATAATGTTATTGCAAAGATAAAAAAATACGTCTGTTAAAATAAAAAAAACGCTCCTCGCTTGTATAAATACAAAACGAGAAGCGTTTTTTTTGAATGTTATAAATTTCACTAGTGACTCAAAACCTAAGTTCTTGATGACCCAAGCCTTGTCTTTTTTTCC
>JAHDBT010000612.1 GCA_020630215.1 Bacteroidota bacterium | reverse complement strand
GCACAAAACCTCTACGTACAAATTGTCGGATTTATTTTTTAAACGTTACTAACGCTAAGAGTTTTTGAATTTTGAACATTGATTATTATTTGAAAATTGTAATTTGGTAATTGAATATTTTTTTAATAATTGGCTTAATGTACTTTCTACCTTCTACTAAAATACCTTCTACCAAAATTCCTTTAGTAGATTAAACTAACTACCAAGCTGATAAGTTCCCATTCTCTGTTAAAAATTTTAGTGATTTAACTAAACAGTGTATCTTTGCAGCCGTCTAAATTAAAAAAAATATACAAGTATGAATAAGGTAATTGTTGTTGTAATTTTACTAGCGTTTTTATTGGGCTGCTCCACTAATAAAAAAGACAATACGAGTAATAAAAATAGTGGCACTGCTGCTAGTAATGTACTGGCTAAAACCATTGCTAAAACGGGCAAATTGTGGGGCGACGAAGCAGCGTTTCAGGAAGGGGCGAAAGGGTATGTCGTGATATATGCGCCTACATTAACGGATGATTATGTGTTTGATATGGAACTGAATAATGCAGGGCTGTATACTTATTTTGAAGGACATGAAAAATCTCCTAAAGTGGAAACGATTGTGGTGGCGAAGGATGATAAAACAGTTTTTGATAAATTTATTCGCATGACGAAAGAAAAACATCCTGCTATTTTTAGGGAGCTGACTTTTGTGCATGATGCTAAAGGACAACTGCTACACGACCTTGCGCTAGATGCCGCACATTTGGATCATGGGGGGATTGCGGTTACTTATGATGCCGATGGAAAAAAGCTGTTTCAGGAAATAGATTATAAATGTCAAGGGGAGAAATTGCAGCGGATGTACCAGCATTTTTATCCTCGTAAATTGAAGTTACCGAAAAATAATTACCAATTAACAATAGGGCAAAAGGCTCCTAGTAATTTAACGAAACACTTTGCCAATTATGTAGGCAAAAAAAATGTATTGATGACGTTTTATCCTGCGCCGCTTAGTCATTCTTGCTCTATCCAAATGGAAACCTTGGGCGGTTTTGGACTTAAAAATATGGAAACCAAAAACCTTAAAGTGATTGCGGCTTCCATAGGCAGCAGCGAGCAAGTAGCAGCATGGGAATTACACCAACCCATACAAGGGCTAGAAATGTTGGCGGATACAACAGGCAAAATTTCCAACGATTTCAATTCTATTTTAACCGACGAACACGGCGTTACTTACTCTGACCGTACGGTGTTTTTAATTGATAAAAAAGGGGTGATTCGCTATATTAATCAAGATTATGATGTGGGGGCAGATTTGGATGTTTTGGAAAAGGAAATTGAGAAATTGTAGGAACTGTGTTCCCTATTTATCAAACTGATACCCTCTTATAAAGTCGCCAACAATCATTTTCCTACGCCCTTGCAATTGCAATTCTAGCACATTCATAAAGCCATCTTTGGTAGCAAAATGCAGGTAAGTTTTTTGGTCAGTGTGCATACTGCCAGCGGGTTTGTCGTGTTCCTGTAGTAATTTTTCAGCTTTAAAAATTTTGAGGGTTTTACCATTGGGCATGGCAGTATAGGCAGTTGGGTAGGGACTCATGCCTCTAATAAAATCGTGTACTTTTTGGGTGGATTGGTCAAAGTTAATTAGGCAACTTTCCTTGTATATTTTGTAGGCTTTGTGCATTACTTCGGCTTCCTGTTGTGGTATTTGTGGGTAGTCGTTGGCGGCAATCGCGTTGACTGATTTCAGTAAGGTTGTTGCGCCTGTTTCCATTAGGCGGTCGTGTAATTCGCCTGCGGTTTCGTTGTCGCCTATTGGTATTTTTGCTTGGTGGATGATTTTACCCGTATCAATTTTTTGTTCGATGAAAAAGGTGGTTACGCCTGTTTCTTTTTCGCCATTAATAACTGCCCAATTAATGGGGGCAGCTCCTCGGTATTGTGGCAATAAGGAAGCATGTACATTAATGGTGCCTTTAGGAGGCATTTCAAAAACAACGGCTGGTAACATTCTAAAAGCGACTACTACCTGTAAGTCGGCTTGTAGGCTGCGAAGTTCTTTTATGAAAGATTTTCTTTTTAAATTGGTGGGCTGTAAAACGGTTAAGCCTTTGCTTAGGGCATATTTTTTCACGGCCGATTGTTGCAGTTTATAACCCCTACCTGCGGGCTTATCGGGCGCAGTAATTACGCCTACAATATCATAGCCATTGGCTACTAAAATATCTAAACAAGGTACGGCAAAATGAGGCGTACCCATAAAAACTATTTTCATGTATTTTTGTTATATTTTACGACTTAGCATATTTGCAAGCCAAAGGCTTGAATACCATTTGGCTCAAGCGAGACGCTTGAGCCTGCGTTCATTTTTTTGCTAAAAAATAAACGCTACTTCCAATCTCCATGATTGCATGGTGAATAATCACAAATGCTTTATGTATTAAAGGGCAAAGATACAACTTAATACCCGTTATGCAAAACTCAATGAACGGCTCTAAAACTTAGATGATGGTATCTACAAAGTAACAAAAAGATCAAAACTCAAGCACTATTTTATCTTGGAAACACTACTGTTCCAACAACATTTTCACAATACTTTCACTACTTTCCCCCTCCGCTTCTGCCTGGAAGCTTACTAGGATTCGGTGGCGTAAAACGGGCAATGCCATCGCCTTAATATCTTCGGGAATTACGGCATAGCGACCTTTAAATAAGGCACGGGCTTTGGCGGTTAAAATTAATGCTTGTCCTGCACGGGGTCCAGCTCCCCAACGTATTTTTTCTTTTATAGCGGCTATTTTACTGGTAGCAGGTCGGGTATTACGCACCAATTTATTTACTTTTTCTAGCAGCTCTTTGCTTATGCTTACTTGCCGCACTAGATCCCTTAACTGGTTAATTTCTGCGGCATTAATGGTTGGCTGAATGCTTACTTTATCAATTCCCGTTGTTTGTTGCAACATTTGCAGTTCGGTTTGTTCGCTGGGATAAGCAATTTTAATGTAGAGGAGAAAGCGGTCGAGTTGCGCTTCGGGTAATGGATAGGTACCGGCTTGTTCTATGGGGTTTTGAGTGGCTAAAATAAAAAAGGGCGGCGGTAATTCGTAGCGGTTGCCATTATAGGTAACCGAAAATTCTTGCATGGCTTCTAGTAAAGCAGCTTGTGTTTTAGGAGGGGTTCGGTTAATTTCGTCTGCTAGAATGATGTTGGCAAAAATAGGTCCTTTTATAAAGTTAAAGGCTTGCTGTTGTACTGCTTGCTTACTTGCATTTTGCCCTTGTAACATCTCCGTGCCTATAATATCCGAGGGCATGAGGTCGGGGGTAAATTGGATGCGGTTGAAACTTAAGTTGGTGGCTTCGGCAAGGGTTTTTACCATTAACGTTTTAGCCAATCCAGGCACGCCCTCCAACAATCCATGCCCACCTGCTAATAAACAAATCAGTATTTGTTCTACTACTTCCTCCTGCCCTAGTATGCGCTTGTGGATTTCTGCTTGTAGTGCTTTTAACTTTGTGGTAAGTTGTTGTACTTGTTTTTCATTTAAGGCTTCTTTCATGGAGTAAAGATACGGACTTTTTGTTAAATGGGTAAACTGTGAGAATGGTTTTATTGTTGAATGGTTTTATTGTTTTTTCCTGCTGACTTGGGGGTTTTTGATTCTTGAAATTTGATTTTTGGTTTTTGATTTTTTTCCTGCTAATGCTAGGGGATTTTTGAATTTTGATTATTATTTAAAAATTGTGATTTGGTAATTAGACATTTTGATTTTTCCAACAGTGAATTTATTCGCATCGAATTTGTTAAAAAAAACATACATTAATAAAAGAAAGTCGAAAACCACTTGTATTTGAGCATAAACTAGACCACATTGGGTTTTGTGCAAATAGTTATTGACATTTACATCAAGCGAGA
>JAHDBT010000611.1 GCA_020630215.1 Bacteroidota bacterium | reverse complement strand
GAAAAAAAATACGGCGACTTAATCATCAGAAACTTAAGTTTTGAGCCACTAGTATCAATTCATTTCGGGTCCATAAACGTTGTCCTTTTTTCATGGCTGTACTATTTAAAAGTATCGAGTGTTTTTTTCGAATGAATTTACATTAAACACAGGATACTATCCAATAACCCCATCCTGGTAAAACTCTTTAATATCTTGTTGTATGCGGTTCACCATTCCTTCTGCCATTGCTTCCGTACTGCTTTCGGCATAAATGCGGATGATGGGTTCGGTATTTGATTTGCGTAAATGCACCCAATCGCCATCAAACTCTATGCGTACGCCGTCAATGGTGCTAATCGGATTTTTCTTGTAACGTTCTTTTAACTTTTCTAGAATTTGATCGATGTCAATATCTGGAGTTAGATCTATTTTATTTTTGGAAATGGTGTAGCTAGGATAAAAACTTCTTAGCAAAGAACAAGATTTGCCAAACTTAGCTAGGTGTGTTAAAAATAAAGCAATTCCTACCAAGGCATCTCTACCATAATGTAATTCTGGATAAATAACCCCTCCATTTCCTTCGCCGCCAATTACCGCACCTACTTCCTTCATTTTTTCTACTACATTTACTTCCCCTACTGCCGATGCATAATAGTCGCATCCTACTTTATTGCTAATATCTTTTAGTGCACGAGTAGAGGATAAATTAGAAACGGTTGGCCCTTTTTTATGTTTCAAAATATAATCTGCAACTGCCACTAAAGTGTATTCTTCGCCAAACATTTCACCGTTTTCGCAAACAATAGCTAGGCGGTCTACATCAGGGTCTACTACAATGGCTAAATCGGCTTCTTCTCGTTTTACCTCATTAGAAACCGTCCCTAAATTTTCGGGTAATGGCTCGGGGTTGTGCGGAAACAAACCATTAGGCGTACAGTATAATTCGATAGTTGTTTCTACCTCTAAAGCTTTTAATAAGGCAGGCACGGCAATACCACCTACCGAGTTTACCGCATCTACTACAATCTTAAAATTGCGGGCTTTTATAGCTTCCACATCTACTAATTCTAAAGCTAAAATAGCATCAATGTGTTTTTGCAGGTAGGTATCATCTGTTCGATAGCCTCCTAACTCTGTTACTTCCACAAAATCAAAATCGCTGGCATTGGCAATATCTAAAATGGCTTGGCCATCGGCTTTGCTTAAAAATTCGCCTTTGTGGTTCAGCAACTTCAGGGCATTCCATTGTTTAGGATTATGGCTTGCAGAAAGGATAATTCCTCCACCAGCATTTTCGGCAGGCACCGCAATTTCTACGGTAGGGGTTGTGGCTAAACCAAGGTCAACAACGGTAATGCCTACGCTTTGCAAAGTACCGCTTACCAACTGCCGCACCATTTCGCCCGAGATGCGTGCATCCCGACCTAGTACTACTGTCTTTTCTTCCGCATCGGTATTGCGAGCTACCCACGTACCATAAGCAGCAGTATATTTTACAATATCAACAGGTGTTAAGTTTTCTCCTACTGCACCGCCTATAGTGCCTCTAATTCCTGATATAGATTTTATAATTGACAATTGATGAAAATTTATTTAGGATTTAAAAATTGTTTTTTTTTAGTGGTCAGTGGTCAGACCGTTCGCTTCGCTTA
The DNA here is from genome assembly GCA_020630215.1 of Bacteroidota bacterium. GTDB lineage: Bacteria > Bacteroidota > Bacteroidia > Chitinophagales > UBA2359 > JAHDBT01. Next base: position 2,275 of record JAHDBT010000611.1, on the reverse strand, counting down.
CTGTCAGTAGTCAGTTTTTATGCTGACGGTTTTGATCAAAGCTTTAATACAGCCTAGCAAAGTAAAATGTATAAGTAGCAAGTACAATATACCCTCTACCATGTACTAGATACCACCCTTCCCAATTAATACTGTTCTTCTTTATTAGGAAATTCTTCCTTTTTTACATCTTCAATATAATGGCAAACTGCATCCTTTATATCATCAAACAAATTAAGGTAGCGGCGTAAAAATCGAGGTTTAAAATCTTTGGTAATGCCTAGCATATCATGCAACACCAATACCTGCCCATCTACATGAGGCCCCGCGCCAATGCCAATTACAGGTATCGAAACCGAGTCGGTTACTTCCTTGGCCAAATCGGCTGGGATTTTTTCTAAAATAATGGCAAAACAGCCAATTTTCTCTAGTAGTTTTGCATCCTCTTTTAAGCGTTCTGCTTCTACCTCTTCTTTAGCTCGCACGGTATAAGTACCAAATTTGTAAATAGATTGAGGGGTTAATCCTAAATGCCCCATTACTGGAACACCCGCTTTTAAAATGCGTTGAATAGAATCTTTTACTTCTCTTCCTCCTTCTACCTTGATGGCATGTCCACCAGATTCTTTCATGATGCGAATAGTAGATGCCAAGGCTTTTTTAGAATTACCCTGATAAGAACCAAATGGCAAATCAACCACTACCAACGAATACTTTACTGCTCGAACTACTGATGTAGCATGGTAAATCATTTGGTCTAGCGTAATGGGTAAAGTTGTTTCGTGTCCTGCCATTACATTAGAGGCCGAATCGCCCACCAAAATAATATCTACTTTTGCTGCATCAACAATTTTTGCCATCGAGTAATCGTAGGCCGTAAGCATCGAAATTTTTTCGCCCTGATCCTTTAGCGATTGAATGACATGTGTTGTTACCCGCTTTACTTTTTTCTTATGTACTGACATGGCAGCTAATTAAGTGATAAAATGAGGTGATTGTATGTAAATTTCCAAACCGACTGCAAATTATCAATATTAAAGTGCTTCTACAAATTTGTTGCGCTAATTTTGTGGTAAAGTTAAAAATCTTTTAACTTACAAGAAACCTAAAAAAACAAAAAAATATAATTTTATGAAGAATCGGACACTAAAAAGCATCTTAACATTACTCTCCCTGTTTTTTGTGCTAGTAATAGGGCTTATTGCTTGCAGCAACGATTTTGATGTTAATGCCGATTGGAAAGAAATTACCGTTGTATATGGTCTGTTGCAACAAACCGATAGCATACATTATATTAGAATTAATAAAGCTTATGTTGGAGATAATGCCTACGAGTTAGCAGCTGTTACAGACTCCCTTTACCACGATGGTCCCTTAAACATTCAAATGAATGAGCGCAATGATTCGCTAGAAATTATGAACACTTTTTCGCTGCAAAAAGTAAATGCTGCGGACGAAGGTATTGAAAAAGAAGCAGGTTTGTTTGCTAATTCGCCTTATTATATTTACAAAACTACAGGGCAATTAAATTTTGATTATACTTATGAGTTGCTAATAGAAACGCCTGCTCAAAAAATAGTAACAGCGAATACAACACTTGTAGAAGAATTCAGCATCATTCACCCAAATGCCGAAGTGCCAATCAATTTACTAAATCCTTTTATGGTAAGATGGCGACATGCACAAAATGCGGCTATTTACGAATTAGACGTATATATATATTACTACGAATGGAACTACGATGAACAAGGAACACTTGTAAAAACAACCGAAAGGTCTAAATGGAATGTTTTTTCTAATTTAAAACGGGAAGGACATGTGCCAGGTAATGCCTTGCAATATGAAGTAAATAACGAAAGTTTTTATTATCACTTAGCCAGTAGTCTAAATAATAAAGAGAATTTAGTTAAACGAGAACTAAGAGATTTAGAGTTTGTTGTACATGCAGGCAGCGAAGAACTTAAAAGGTTTAGTTCTTCCCAAAGAGCGCATTTTAATATCACCTCTACCCAAGTTACACCCACCTATACCAATATTGAAGGTGGCATAGGAATATTTTCGTCTACCTACTCAGAGTATGCCGATAGCATTTTAATAGGTCCCTATTCCCTTAACCTTTTAGCTTGTAGCGACCTTACCAGGCACCTTAAATTTTTGCCACATACAATTATGCCAACTTACCCTAGCTGTGAGTAGTGTTTTTGTAGAAGGTAAAGGAGGAAAGCCTTAAAAACAAACTAAACAGTCACAAACTTTAAACGCCCAATTGTACTAGCAAAAGGAAGCAGTGAAGCCA
>JAHDBT010000610.1 GCA_020630215.1 Bacteroidota bacterium | reverse complement strand
TCGGGTAAGCTGTTTTCTATCAGGAGATAGAAAGTACAGGTATTTCAAACCTCATTTTGTTGGTTGCAGGAAGAGTTTTTCCTTGGGGATTATATAGGGAAATGGGTTAGTATCGTGTTTTGAAAGAAAAAGCCCCCCCCCCCCAATTTAAAAATCGAAGCCGACCTCAGCGAGGTCAAAGTATGTTAGCGGTTAGCCGTTAGCCCAAATGTTAAATAGGATGTTCCGACCTCAGCGAGGTCGCAGTATTTTTAAAACGGCCAAGGAAAATTAAAAGCAATAAAAAAATAATTAGCATATAATTTAAGCCAACAATAAAAAATAGCTATTTTTGTAAAAACACCAAACCATATAAAATAGCTCTAGCATGAAACAAAACAATTGTTGCTTATTTACACAACAATGGTTTTAGCTGCGATAGCAAACAAGCAGGCGAATTACTAGGTGCGATGCGTGCCTTTTCGCAAACACAAAACCAAGTCGTATTTTTATTTGTAGTAGCTACCCTTTTTTCGGAGTTAGAAGCCCCAAAATGGAGCGATTATTTTCCAAAATGTATCCATTTACCAGTAGGCTATTTAAACGAACAAGATACCGTTGCCCTCATAGAAAAACCCTACAACGATTTCCCTATTCAATATGATGCTGGTGTAGCCGCCCAAATTTTTCAACTCACACAAGGGCATCCTACCCTAGTACAGCAAATAGGCTACGAACTCATACAACGCACCTACACCGATAACCGCCTACAAATACAACAAGCAGATTTAGATGCCATACTTCACCAACGAATATTGACCGAAGGAAACGGAACTCTTTCGGTTTTTTGGGGGCAGTTTTGCAAGCAGCCTATGATGCAACAAACCGTTGTTGCGATTATCGAACAAAGGCCTATACCAGATAGGGAAAGCCTAAAACGTTTAAATAGACATGGCTTTATTTATAAAACCGAAGCAGGTATTTACGCCATGCAAGTCCCCATATTTGAAATGTGGATTAGGAAATTTGAGGTGGATATTTAATTGCTTGTTTTGTTACTACTCCCCATATCAAAGAAAATAGTTTGCTGGTCATCGAGCGTAGTCGAGATGCCCAATAAACGGGCTTTAAACCAGCGAAAAAGCAGGTCGCTATATATCTTTCGGGCATCTCGACTACGCTCGATGACCGAAAGGCGTTTTACTAGCGATAGATTAGGGCTATGCGGAATAGTAATGCTCTTTTTACTAAATAGAAACCCAATACTCCCCAAAATTGTTATCTTTGAAAAAACGATTAGTTAGAATGTAGTTCCGTTTTAATTGTAAAATAAAATTAGTAATTAGGTTTAAAACAACGCTGTCACTATTCGTTAGACAAAGCTAAATTCCCCTCCGCGGGAGGGGCGAGGGGAGGGTAAATCCCAGCATATTAATAAACCAAACAAATTAAGTTATGCCTAAAAAATCAACAAGCTACAAAGGGCATCAACTATGATTTAATTACGTAAAGTCCTCAAAAAAATAATGGGGATTTTATACTAACCCACCCCTACCCCTCCAAGGATGGGAATATAGGTCATTATTTTTTTGAGGACACCTTGCTTTGATAAATGTTTGTCTAGGATTAATTTTTTTATTGAAATAGGAATTCATTTTAAGCATCCCCTCCCCATTAACCCGTAGAGAAAATTCATGAATTTTCTCTACCTCCAACAACAACAATCGCATTTCAAAAATCCAATCGTTGGCAGGAAAAAAAGCAACAATCGCATTCGCAAAACCCCTACATCAGCAGGAAAAAAAATCAAAAATCACCACTCAAAAATTAAGAATCAAAAACCAAAAAAAACACCCCTTATGCTAAAAAACAACAAAATTATTTTAAGAGATTGGCAATTAACCGATCTTGATGCTTACCAACAATGGAATACAGGACAACACCTTTGGATGGATTACAATGGCCCTTATTATGCAACTATGACGGAGGCAGAAGTAGCGCAAACAATAGAGCGAAAAACAGCGAATATTATAAGTGGTGAGTGGGAAACACCTCGTACTAACTTGGTAATTGCCGATGTAAATACGGATGTTTTTATAGGAGTTGTTTCTTGGTATTGGCAAAGCGAAGAAACCAATTGGATGTCGATTGGAATTGTGATTTACGATGATAAACAATGGGGAAAAGGCATTGGCAAAATTGCAACGGCTTTATGGGTCGATTATTTATTTGCCAACATCCCCGAAATTGTGCGCCTAGGTATGCGTACTTGGAGCGGACATATAGGCATGATGAAAGTAGCCGAACAACTAGGCTTTAAAGAGGAAGCTCGATTTAGAAAGGCCCGAATTGTAAAAGGTAAATATTACGACTCTATTGGACTAGGCATTTTACGAGAAGAATGGGAGCGTAGTGGATTTGTAGGAGATGGTATTTTTGTAGCAGGGGAAAGATAAAGGAACGGCTAGGGTTCTTACTTACCCAGTCAGAATTTGTACACCCAAAATTTATTTATTTAACAGGGTCTTTTTATCTTGTGGAGTTTTGTTTATTGATCTCCATCATTCACTTATTCAAAAAACAATCTCCATGCAAAAAACAATTGATACCAATACGGCAACTCAAAAAATTGCTTTTCCTAATATACAACAGGAGGAAGCTACTTTGAGCAAACAAGCCATTGTGGTGCCTCGAAGCCTTACTTACGATGATGTGCAAATTATTCCGCAGTACTCCGAAATTTTAAGCAGAAGTGCTATTAAAACGCAATCTCGATTTACTAGGAATTTTAACATTGATTTACCCATTGTAAGCGCACCAATGAATACGGTAACCGAAAGCGAAATGTCGGTAGCACTTTGGGAGTTAGGAGGCGTTGGTATACTGCATCGGTTTATGAGTATGGAAGCGCAAGCGGAGGAAGTAAAAAAAGTGAAAGCTGCCATCGCAAAGCAACTAGCCCAAAAAAATGGAGAAGGACAAGCACAAATGGCAACCATTCCTATTGCCGCCTGTACGGGCGCAACGGGCGATTTTTTAGAACGTGCCGAAGCTCTGGCAGCAGCAGGTGCCAATGTTATTTTAATTGATATTGCTCACGGACATCATGTTTTAATGAAAAAGGCGATTGCTGCTATTAAAAGTGCTTTATCGGTAGATGTAATTGCGGGTAATGTAGCGACCTCAAGAGGCGCAATGGATTTAGTAGATTGGGGTGCAGATGCGATTAGAGTTGGTATTGGAAATGGCAGCTTGTGCGAAACTCGTATTAGAACGGGCGTAGGTGTGCCGCAGGTTACCGCCTTGCTACAATGCATTGCCGCAACCGCTAATAGCAACATTCCAATTATTGCCGATGGTGGCGTACAACTTATTGGTGATGTTTGTAAAGCAATGGGATTGGGCGCAAGTAGCGTAATGATTGGTTCGCTTTTATCAGGCACTAAAGAGTCGCCAGGAATGATTAGCAAAGTAGGGGTATGGCCCAACGAAAAACTTTATAAAAAATACCAAGGTTCGGCATCTTTATCGGCAAAAACAGAACGAGGGGATGCAGGGAAACATGTAGAAGGAAATTCTAAACTAGTACCCTACAAAGGAAAAACTAAACGTATAATTGGCGATATTAAAGATGGAATGCGTTCGTCGATGTCGTATGTGGGGGCGGTAAATATGAGTGAGTTTTGGCGTAAAGCACAGTTTACCGTAGTAACTCAATCGGGCATTAGAGAAGCGTATCCACATTTGTTGTTGAGTTAGGTTTTTTGGGTGCGAAAATAATTGTTACTCAACATTTAGTTATGGAAGCCAGAGGCTTCAGGTCCATAATGCTCCAGCCGGGAGGCTGGAACGGGCGTTCATTTTTTTTAGCAAAAAAATGAACGCAGGGTCAAGCGTGCTGCTTGAGCCAAACGGTATTCAAGCCTTTGGC
>JAHDBT010000609.1 GCA_020630215.1 Bacteroidota bacterium | reverse complement strand
CACCGCCACCTACACCGCAAGCACCTTTACCAACACCAACCTTCAATATAGAACAATCAACAGGAACAGTGTCGGGGTTCAATCCACAAAACTACACCCGCTACAAATGGGCTGTAAATCCGAGTATACATGCTAATTCAATGGCGAATGCAGTATCGCCCCCAACAAAAATGAAGGATATTCAGCCAACAAAATCAAAAACAAAAAGGGGAGCTAGAAAGAAAGGTTTAAAAAAATCTAAAAGTGCTGCCGATGCTACTGCTCCTACTGCTGATATTGTGGAGGAAATAGCACCTAATCTCCATCAATTAACCTGGTTACTCGCCAATTGGGGCAGCACCAATGCCGATGCATCCATCAACGAAACCTGGGAAAAAGCAGCTAATAATACTTGGGAAGCAACAAGCACGGCCGTTGTAAATGGACAATTTTTACAACATGAAAAAATAAGCTTGCAACAAACCGAAGACGGTATTTTTTACGAAACAACCAATCTCTACAACAATACCATTGACCGTTACCGATTGGTGGATTTATCTACCAATAGAGCCGTTTTCCAAAATATGGATAACGAAATTTTTCCTAGCACCATTACCTACTCCCAAGCCACCGATACCACCCTGTTTATCGAGTTCAGCGGCTATCAATCGGGCATGTTTGTACAACCTATACTCGTTATGTACAAAAATTAATCGTAAATTACGACCTACTTTATCTAAATAATATAAAGTACTTTGTTAAGTAGAGATTAATCGCCAGCAAGAAAACATGCTGCAACTCCCCTAAGAAGACTAAATAAGCACAGACTAAATATCGGATTTTATTAGTAAAAGCAACCTAAGCCTCCAAAAAAACTTAGTGAAACTCCGTAAAAAAACTCCGTGCGACTTAGTGGGAATCTTACATAGACCTTAGTTTGTCCTCTACAAAAAAAAGTACCCAACACCCTATTATGATCCGTTTCATCAAACTATTTCTAATCCTAATCATGCTGCTCCTCATTTCAGGAATTGTAATTGCCAAATTTTTTGAGGGGCAAGTTAAAAACCTGTTTATCCAAAAGGTAGAGCGATATTTTAAAACGCCATTGGTTATCGACCAAAACAAAATCTACTTTTCCTTATTTCAAGATTTTCCAAGTGCCTCCTTAACCTTTGGCGATATACAACTACGAGAAAGCCTACCTCGTAGTAAACGTAACCTGATGGAAGCCGAAGAACTTACTTTTATGTTTAGCTTTTGGGATGCCTTTAACGAAAGTTACACCATTGAAAAAGTAGCCCTACGCAATGGCAAACTCGACTTGCGAACCCTGCATGGCGGCAAATACAATTACGATGTAATGGCAGACTCGGAAGCCCCAAAATCGAAAAAACCACCGCCAGATGAAAATTTTAACCTCAGCCTTAAACAAATGCTCCTCGAAAATATTACCGTAAATTACCAAGACGAAATTACCGATCAAGAAGCAACCTTTAAAATAAAAAATGGTGCTTTCTCAGGCGATTTTGGTACTAGTAAATATACCTTAAATCTAAAAAGCGACATCTTTTCGGAGCAGTTTTATGTGCATGATGTAGATTATTTGCCGAAGAAAAACGCCAAACTCAATCTGCAAATGGGCATTGATTTTGATGAAAATAGCTTCTCTTTTAACAAAAGTTCCTTGCAATTAGAAGACAATAAATTTGAGCTAACGGGCAGTATCAAACAAGCAACAACTTATACCGATTTAGACTTAGATGTAAATGGCGTAGACCTTAAAATAGATGAAATGTTGGCCTTATTACCTCCTAGCTACACCGAGTCTTTAGAAGGATTAGACAGCAAAGGTATTTTGCAATTTACGGCATTGATAAAAGGCCGCATGTCGGAAACGAAACAACCTGATGTGCGAGTGAAATTTGATTTAAACAACGGCAGTATCAGCCATGATAATTTAGATGCCGATTTTAAAAAGGTACGTTTAAAAGGCAATTTTACCAATGGCAGCCGCCAAGATTTAGCAACATCTGAACTGCATTTAAAAGAATGTAACTTTAATTTAGCAGGAGAACCTTTTGATGTTTTTTGTAAGGTTATTGATTTTAATGAACCCGATATAAACCTAAAACTAAATGGCAAAATACCATTAAAGATTTTTAGCGAGTTAGCCGCAGAAAGTGGCATTACCCGACTAGGCGGCAGCATGGAGTTTTCGGGCATTACTGCCCAAGGACCTTTGGCAGAATTTGCAAATGCCTCTTCCTATGTAAGTTATCCTAATTTTAAAGGAACGGTTTTTATAAAGGATGTAGATTTTAAATACAATGGCAAATGGGTAGAGGATGTAGTTTGTACCCTAAAAGCCGAAGGACGAGATGCTCAAATAGCGAGGATGAGTGCTAAAATGGGGAAAAGTGATATGCTTATTAGAGGACAACTACAGCAGCTTATCCCTATGATATTTCAAATGGCCAACGTCGATTCTACCGCAAAAAAGCAGCCCCTTAAAATGGATTTATCCTTAATGTCGGATGTGTTAGATGTGAAAGATTTACTGGCGTATATGCCAGAAACAACAGCGGAGGAAACGACTCAAAAAAGGAATAATAAGGAGGAAGATTTTAAACTTAGCACCAACGATTATGCAGTAGGAAAGCTTGAAGTAAACATTAACAATATTAAACGTGATAAGCTGAATATCAAGGATGTAAAAGGAAAGCTAACCTTTAACGACCGCAACTTTATTATCCAACAATTACGGATGAAACTACTAGGCGGTTCCTTAGAAATGCGTGGCGATTTTAACATCACGCCACAAAAAAATCTTGTTGTAAAAACCTTCCTTTTATGTGATAAAGTGAACATGTCGAGCCTGCTGCGAGATTTAGATAATTTTGGACAAGAAACCCTAACCAATCAAAATTTGCGAGGTAAATTTTCGAGCAAAATGTTTATGAAAGCCTATTTCAATAACCGCTTAGAACTAGACGAACGCAAGCTCCGCATTATTGCCGATTTAGCCCTAGATAATGGCGAAATTATTAATTTTGAACCCATGCTAGCACTCAGCAAATTTATCAAAATATCGGATTTAAATAAGGTGAAATTTGCTAGATTAGAAAACCAAATCGAAATATCGAACCGTAAAATTCGGATTCCAGCCATGTACATTAATTCCAATGTTGCCAAGTTTACCATCTCTGGCGAGCATACTTTTGATAACCGAATTTACTACTACGTAAAACTAAATTTGTTAAACATTTTAACCAATAAATTCCGTAATAAAAACAAAGGACTAAATCCCAATAAAAACCCTAAAGGCGGCATCAACCTATTTGTAACGATGAACGGACCTGCCGACAATCCCAGCATTAAGTACATGAAAAAGAAAACCGTAAAAGACAAATTTGAACGAGATTTAGGCCGAGACAAAATAGACCTTGACGATGTGCTAAATAAAGAATTCAGCGTACTAAGAGGCACTACTCCCGACTTTTTTACGCTAGATTAAATAGGGCAAATTAGCAGAACAAGACACCGCAAAATCCTATAAAAAAAAGCTTCCGCCAATAGCCATAAAAGACTATTAGCGGAAGCTTTTTTTATTTTTTTTAATGTAATGGTATGAATTTGGATGTATGGATTTTTGGGGTGCTAAATTTTAATGACCAATTATCAAATCATCAATTTTCAAATAATAATCAAAATTCAAATGCCAAAATTCCCCTAGCGTTAGCAGGTAAAAAATCAAACCTCCAAAGTCGCCAGCAGGAAAATAAATTTTCAATGAGTTCCTCCTAGCGTCAGCATATAAAAAATTTTAAATTCTAAATCTTCGATCTTAAATTTTCAATGAGTTCCTCCTAGCGTTAGCAGGTAAAAAATTTTAAATTCTAAATCCTCGATCTTAAATTTTCAATGAGTTCCTCCTA
>JAHDBT010000608.1 GCA_020630215.1 Bacteroidota bacterium | reverse complement strand
CCTCACTTTACTCCACAACAATCTTGCTACCATAAACACCATCTACCAATAAAAAATAAATTCCACTAGGAATGTTAGTTACCTTAATACTTAAACGATCAGCAGTAACGCTTCCTTGCAAAACTTTGCTCCCAGCATGATTAAACAACTCGTAATTGGTGCCAATTAAACGATTAGGAACAGCTAAAGTAAATACACTACTAGCAGGATTAGGATAAGTTTTAATCGTTTTATTATTTAAATTTGCGCTAGGCAAAGTACCCGTAGGCAAATCCGTTACTTTAGAAACGCCTGTACTAGTAGCCACCCAAGCATTGTCTTCCGAATCAATGGCAAGGCGACGTACTACAGGTCCAATTAAGCCATTTTCGGCATCATAATCATCCCAGCCCGAACCGTCAAAAAAACTAATGCCGCCTTCGGTTACGAGATAATCTACATACACGCCTACCCAAACGTTACCTTCCGAATCAATTTGTACATCTTCTACAGGGTTGAGCGTATCAGGAGGAGGGAGTTCAAAAATAAGTTCGTGGTTAATCACCCAGTTATTGTCCCCATCAAACACCGAAATTCCATCCGAAGTACCAACCCATTTATAAGCATTGTCACTAATTGCAATCGAACGAATTTTATCGTTGAGCAAACCTTCGTCTTCGGTAATTTCGCTAAAGTCGGTACCGTCAAAAATAAAAATACCACCTAGCGGTGTACCTAGCCAAGCATTTTCTTCTGCATCAAACGCTACATAGTTAGTGCCGCCAAAAGGCAGCCCATCCGCCATTAAGTAACTTGTCCATTCGCTGCCATTAAAAATAGAAATGCCATCATTATTGGCAATCCACATATTTCCATTCGGGCCTTCCTTAATGTATTTAACTCGGTTATCTGCCAGTCCATCGTCGTCGGTATAGGTTGTCCAATTGGTGCCATCAAATTTGTTAAGACCAAAATCAGTACCAAGCCATACATTATTATCGCTATCAACAGCAATAGCTATAATCGTATTATTTACCATATCAGGGTGCGAATCGGTATTGTAATTCGTCCAAGTTTCGCCATCAAAAAAAGAAACGCCTTCTTGTGTGCCAAACCATACATTATCGTTGGCATCAATTGCCAAACAATTGGTTGTATTATTAATTAAGCCATCGGCATCCGTATAATTGGTAAACGTTTGTGCCGATATAGAGAGGCTGAAACAAATTAAAAAAGTAGTAAAAAATGATTTCATGAAATATAATTTTAAATGTTTTGTTTTAGAAGAATAACGGTAGTTTAGTGACTAATAATTAATTTTCGATTAAGGATGGCTGTATCATAAACCAAATTTAGAAAATACAAACCACTAGTAAAATTGCTTGTTTTTATTTGTGAAAAATTACTAGCACTATTAATTATTTCCCTATGCAATAGTTTTCCGTCAATACTATAAATTTGTATTTCATTAGGTTTTACTTGCCCTGTTTCAAAATGCACATACAATAATTCCTTAGCAGGATTTGGAAATAAATGAATCGTAGGGGAGGTGTTTTCTTTAATGCCAACTCCAAAATTATTTACCCTATTAAATGTAGGGAGCAATGCTGTAAATGGTCCCGTTCCATTCGGAAGTCTACCAAAAGAAACATCTGCGGTTTGTTCTCCAAAACTCACGGAATCAATAATTGCCGAATTTTCGTTGACCAAAAATAAAGTTTCGCCTGCACTCGATAATTTAAAACCTGCGTGTAAAGCTCCTTGTTGTTCGCTGCCATCTGCCCAAATTGCTAGGTAATTATTCGCTGTAATTAATACATCGGGCAATGCCCATTTTTGTAAATTTGCCGCATCATCAGAAAGGTATAAACCTGCAGTAGAAATATCGAAATTAGTGGTATTATATAATTCTATCCAATCGTCAAACTCCCCAGCTTCGTCGCTTACAGTGCTAGTATTCGCCGCCATTAATTCATTAATCACCACATCCATCGGACTAATAGGTAATTGAATTAAATGGTATTCGTAAGCAGCCCGTTTTGGCGAAAATTTACCTGCGGTTTCGTTTTCCGCATAAATATAATACTGCACTGAACTGCCAATATCACTAATTTGAATACCATAAATTCCATCATTGGCAGCCCCATCATTTTGAGTGCCATCGTCCAACATTGTTAGCTTTTCAAATACTCCGTTTCCACCAAAACGATAGGCTAAAATAACATTTGTGGCATCAACATCGGTAATTTCGGTAGTAATAAATAAGTCGTCGCCAATTGCTAAATCATCGCTAGGGCTATAGGCAATATTGCCAATTGTTGGCGCACCTTCATAACCTGGGTAGTCTTGCAAATATTCCGTTCGGGCATCCATTAAATCGGTAATGCCAGGGTAATCTACTAGGTCAGAAACGGTGCTGTTGAGGTTATTGTAAAAATCGTCGTCGGTATAAAATTTATTAGCGTCGGCTAGTACCGCAGCTTCAATTAAATTTTGCAAATACTGCGCTTTAACAGCGTAGTCCTGATTGGCAAAATTTTCTTCTATAATTGTGCGTAGGTGAGCGATGTACATGCGTCGGTAAGTATCGTTTTCAAAGAGGTTTCGCATTAGGGGGCGAGGGTAAATAGAGATGCTCGAATAATGGAAGAGCGGGTCTATTGTTTTAGCTTGTTCAATATTAAAACCGTCAAAAAACTCGGAGGCATCGGTTAATCTATAACTTGCAAACGATTGATTTAAATCCCAGATAATTGGATTAAACAATCCGTTGTCGTCTTGGTAAATATAATAGTTTTGGGCATAACCAATATAGCTGTCAAAATTAACTAGGGCATAATTAAAAGCATGCATCCAAAGCGTTCTGTCCACATTTAAAATAGACTCAATATTGTCGGGGTTCTCATTTAAAATATCAATTAATTCATACAAGTCCGTCCACCCATCATCCGATTCCATATCGTAATATTCATAGTAGGCAGTCGTATCGGTACCGTGCGAATTTCCTAGGTTGGCATTTTCTCCATCAAAATCTAATTCGGCAGGATTGCATTTAAAAAACGAATTATCCCTCGAACCATAATGCTGTGCGGTAAAATCTTTATTTACTGCTTCTACGTTTGTGTACAAGCCCCACAGTTCATCATTAATATAAACATTGGCAAAATTAGCACGAGAAGCAGGCATATATTTTCGGCCTATTTCGTAAGATAAAACCTCTCTTAAAAAGGAAGGATCTTGAATAACATTACTTAATTTAATCTTATTAATACCATCGTAATTTTGCTCGTCAATTACATAATCTAATTTAATGTTAAATGGGTTTTTTAATCTATCCGTACTTACCGAAGAAAAGCCTTTGTAACGAATACCTACGCTATCTAAAGCAGTACCATTAATTACCATGCTGCAAATAATGCGTTCTTTTTCTCCATCCACATACAAACTATCCAACAGGTAATCCCAATTGTCTTGTTCAAAATAAATTCGGATTTCTTGAATCGTATCTTCGTGATAAAAATTGGCTTGGGCAGTAAGGTTTTGGGTATGCGTAATGGAAGCTAATACGAGTATTAGGAGTAAAATTTGTTTCATTGATTTGTTTTTTTTAGTGGTCAGTAGTCAGACCGTTCGCTGCGCTTACTGTCAGAAGTCAGTTTATATACGGACGATTTTTAAGTGGTTATTTTTCATACCATGATTTCATTTGTTTTAGGGACAGACACTTATTTAATTTTGCATCCCTTATTCAAACAGGTGTTTTTGTATCATATATGATACGATTTTATTGAATTTTAATTATCCATGAAAGACTTTGTGTTTTTCCTTTTTACTTTGTGGGAATTAAGACTTACTATTTTTTTAAAAAATAGTAAGTCTTAAAATCTATACTAAACCACATTAGGTTTTGTGCATTTCCTATAAATTATTATTATAGC
>JAHDBT010000607.1:2603-3930 GCA_020630215.1 Bacteroidota bacterium | reverse complement strand
GCAGAAAAAAAATACGGCGACTTAATCATCAGAAACTTAAGTTTTTAGCCACTAGATTTTTACGGGTAAGTTATCTTACCTGTAAAAATCTATTTATTTATCATGCCTCCTCCATTAAATTAAATTCCTCCATAACATAAAGTCGTCCTACTTACATAAAACAAAGCCTAACATATACTTTCTCCAATTTACTCCCCTTCCCTCCTAATACTAAAAAATGTGGTTTCATTTTTGTAGAGAATAGATGATCATTTAATCATAAACTTGACATTAATGAAACACCTTATCAAAAATTGTATTATTTTTTTTGTAATTTTATGGAGCAATGCCATCCTAGCACAAATAACCGATCCATCAACTTATGAATTACAGTTTAGTAATGAGGTTGTAGATGATAGCACCCTCCCTCCTAGCTTATGCCTAGATATTGAAATAAGAGCAGCAGACGGTGCACCTAATTTTGCAATAGGCTCCCATACTATTTGGGTATCTTACAACAAAAATTGTATAACTAGCCCTGTTTATACCCCCATTTCTTTTCACGATGGTGTTGAATGTACCATTGTAGATGCCATTACTTACAATCCTTACTTATCAACCAATGCAAGTTTTGATGAAAGTGGTCTTATAGGCGAAATGAACGTTACCACTTTATTATCAACCTTTCAACCTGGGCTTGAATGTCCTGTTGTAGAAAACGAATGGGCCGCAGTGGGTTCGCTGTGTTTTGAAATAATAGATCCTAACGAAACTACCAATTTATTATTCGACCCTAGCCTTACCGAATTAAATACCAGCGAAAACTTACCCGAACATACACAAGGCACTTTAAACCCTTTAGATATTCAACCTAGTGGCAATCCGCCAGCATGTACCCTAAACATTAACTCCACAATTGTTGAAGCTTGTAACCCTATTGCTAATACTTATATGGTACAAGTGTCTATGACTTACGATGATGCGCCCGCAGGAAATATTATTCTAAATGGAAAAACATTTATTCCTACAGGTGCTGGTGAAGAAACTTTTATTTTAACAGAACTAGATGCCAATGGGGAACAAGATATTGACTTAATTGCTTATTTTGAAAATGACGAAGCTTGTACGGATACCCTTTTTGCCGCTTTTAATGCTCCCGAAGCTTGTGACGAAGTGTTAGAATGTAGCATCAATATAGAATCGGTAGAAGCAACGCCTTGCGATGAAACAAGCAATACTTACGAATTAATTGTAGCCATTACCCACAGCGATGGCGCAGGCGACATTAACATACTAGGACAAACCTTTACGCCGCTAGAAACAGCAGGAACAGAAAACTTTACCCTAG
>JAHDBT010000607.1:0-2503 GCA_020630215.1 Bacteroidota bacterium | reverse complement strand
TAAATTTACCCGCTAATGGCGATGCCGATATAGATGTAATTGCCTATTTTGTAGATAACGAAGCTTGTACCGATACCGAAGCCGCCGCCTTTAGCGCACCCGAAGCTTGTGCCGAAGTGCCTGAATGTAGCATCAACATCGAATCGGTAGAAGTAACGCCTTGTGATGAAACAAGCAATACTTACGAATTAATTGTAGCCATTACCCACAGCAACGGCGCAGGGGATATTAACATACTAGGACAAACTTTTACGCCGCTAGAAACAGCAGGAACAGAAAACTTTACCCTAGTAAATTTACCCGCTAATGGCGATGCCGATATAGATGTAATTGCCTATTTTGTAGACAACGAAGCTTGTACCGATACCGAAGCTGCCGCCTTTAGCGCACCCGAAGCTTGTGCCGAAACGCCTGAATGTAGCATTAATATTAACGCCGTAGGTGCAAGCGATTGTAACGAAACCAACAACACTTATGAACTAGAGGTGGATGTTAGCTACGAAAACAGCATTGGCAATATTAATATTAACGGACAAGTTTTTGAAACCGCCGCTGCTAGTGGCTCAGAAATATTTATCTTAACCGATTTAACAGCCGATGGCGAAACGGAAATTGATGTAATTGCTTATTTTGAAGAAGAGGCCTCCTGCTCTACCCTTTTACAAATGGCTTACAATGCACCCGAAATGTGTAATGATGGTCCCATTTGTGAAATTGTGATTACGTCTGTAGAAACAAGCGAATGCGATCCTGAAAGTAACACCTACGAGTTAACCGTAGGATTAGCTTATGATAATGGCGCAGGAGACTTAATTATTAACGGCACTACTTTTACGCTAGATAGTCCTTCGGGAACTGGCTTTTTTACAATTCCCGACCTACCTGCTTTAGGCTTAACCGACTTAGATGTACTCGCCTTTTTTGCAGACAATGAAGACTGCCTCGTACTAGAAGAAAGTGCTTTTGATGCACCAGAAAACTGTACGGCTCCTGGCGAATGTACCCTAAATATTGTGAGTGTTGCCGTAAACAATTGTAATGCCGATAATAACACCTACGACCTTAATGTAGAGTTGGCTTATACCAATAATATTTCTGCTGCCGAAATTGAAATTAATGAGCAGTTATTTGAAGTAGATGGTTCGGGATTAGAAATATTTACCCTAACCAACCTTGCAGCCGACGGCACAGAAAATATAACCGTAAGTGCATTTTTTGCCGCCAACGATTCTTGTTCTGCCCTACTAGAAAATGCTTACGATGCCCCACTCGACTGTACTTGTGCAGCAGATGCAGGCAGCATTAATATTAGCAGCAATTTTGTTTGTTGGGGCGATGAAATCACCTTTTTTACAGAAGACTTTTTACTAGGCGATCCTACCGCAGGTTATGTAGGAATTGGAGTATCGCCTGTTTCAGATGCACTCTATCCGCCTAGCTGTTATGCTTTATACGAAGGCGACGAAGTAGTGTATATGAACGAAGAAAGTGTAGATCTTCCAAAAAATATTGAGCTGTATGCTTATTCCTTTATTGGCGTAGGCGAAGCCTTTAACTACGATGTATTTTGTTTCGATTTTAGTGCCGCTTCTGCCCCATTTGTTTTATTACAACCACTAACAATTAATGGAAGCAATCTGCCAAATGTAATAAACAATGGCAATGGCACTTCTACTGTACTGATGCAATTATCGGGCGGTTTACCTGCTTTTGACGATAACGAACAATACACCGTAACGACCTACGGCACCAACTACACCGGCAATAATACGGTTGCTGATAATACCACCTTAAATTTTCAGGTATTAGATAGCCTAGCATGGGTAGTAACCATTACCGATGCCAGCGATTGTATTGCAACCGTAAACGGACAAGCAATGTTTGGCGGCGAAATGGTAGACCTCAACAATACCATTCTTAACTTTGACGAAGATGCTGGCACGGTAACGATTGTATACGAAGGCGAAGAAATTACCCTCGATACCGAACCATTGGCTATTAACGTAGGAATAAATGATGATTTAAACACGCCGCTAATTGCAGCCAAAGCTTATCCTAATCCTGCTAGTACACACCTTACGCTACAATATGTTTTACCCAAACCCGATGATGTACAAATTCAATTGTACAATGCAACAGGGCAAATCGTACAAACACATCAACAAGCAAATTTAGCAGCGGGTGCACATACCACAACAATTGAAGTGGCAGACCTAGCAACAGGCATTTATTTTTATGTACTACAAAGCAATGGCAAACAATTTACCGAACGCTTAATTATTAGCCAGTAATTTGTGTAGTAATCCTTTGTTGATTAGACAAAGGTTTTAGAAAAAAACAACTCCTCTTAATGCGAATCAAGTACATACTTGGTTCGCATTTTTTTTTGGATACCATAAAAATTTAGCTTCTTAAAAATCACTACCCGAAAAAACCAAGCATCCAAATGCTAACAATTACCTTACAAATTTGTTATCTTGTAGCAACTTCTTTTTTTTAATAA
>JAHDBT010000606.1 GCA_020630215.1 Bacteroidota bacterium | reverse complement strand
TGCATGTGCTACGTGTAATGATGGCATTCAAAACCAAGGCGAAACGGATGTAGATTGTGGTGGACCTTGCCCTGCATGTGCTACGTGTAATGATGGCATTCAAAACCAAGGCGAAGCGGATGTAGATTGTGGTGGTCCTTGCCCTGCATGTGCTACGTGTAGCGATGGTATTCAAAACCAAGGCGAAGCGGATATAGATTGTGGTGGACCTTGCCCTGCATGTGCTACGTGTAGCGATGGTATTCAAAACCAAGGCGAGATGGGTGTAGATTGTGGCGGTCCATGTCCTGCATGTCTTGTTTGTAGCGATGGCGTATTAAATGGCAACGAAACAGGAGTAGATTGTGGAGGGGCAGATTGTCCTCCTTGTGATGACTTTATTATTTTAATGGCTCGATTAATGTTAGAGGGAGCCTATGACAACGCTAGTGGAACCATGCTTACCAATTTAAACGACGATGGTTTATTGCCATACCAACAACCTTTTAACAATACACCCTGGAATTATAGTGGCAACGAGAATGTGGCGAATATTCCTCCTGATGTAGTAGATTGGGTGTTGGTAGAATTAAGGGATAAAATGGACCGGAATATTGTAATTGCCCAACAAGCAGGATATGTACTGAGTGATGGAACAATAATGGATATTGATGGGGTAACAGATGGTATTAAGTTTTATGGCGTGCTTAGTGATTTTTACTATATTGTAGTTCGCCACAAAAATCACTTAGATATAATGAGTAGTAGACTAACGATTGTTCCTAATATTGAGCATCTTGATTTTACCGTTTCTACAGGAGAGGCTTTTGGCATTAATCAACAAAAGGAACTTGCTACAAACGTTTTTGGAATGTACGCTGGCGATATAAATGCAGATGGTGTGATTAGCTTATTTGATTTTAACGACTATGCTGCGCAACTTGCTATGTTAAATACCTATATAGAAGGAGACTGTAATTTAGACGGTTCGGTTACAATAAGCGATTTTAATACTTACTTTTTAAATGCGAGTGTAATTGGAGTTAATGAAATTAGATACTAAGATATTTTGTAGAAGGTAGTACGTACTTTTGTAGAAGGATAACAATACCAAGATATAATACTCATGAACTAATTTACTAAGAGGGTGCAGGCTTTGGCTTGCGCCCTTTTTTATAGATTAGGTTTTTGTTTAGAATAATTGCTGAAAATAGCTTTAAGGGATGGAGAATAAATAAATTTACATTTTCCACTTCGATATTTCCCAATATCCTGCGTTACAAATACTCGTAATAGCGCTGATATTTATCCGCAAGCGGTTCACTTAGCTTAAATATCCAAAGGGATATTTTTTATATTCAAGTATGCAATAAAAAAATCCCTATTATCACCATTAGTATTGGTGATAACAGGGATTTTTCTTTTTATATTTTTCTGAATACTTTCTACCTTCTACAAAAGTATTTACTACTAAAAAACTACATACTCAACAAAGCGTTAATATCTGCCCGTAAGCCAGGATGCCCCGGTCTTTTGGCGAAGCTTTCAATAATAACCCCTTGTTTGTTAATGAGTACATAACGGGGTAAGCTCGTTAGCATAATTTTATCATACACATCCTTGTTTAGTTTTTTACTCATCAAATAATGCTCGCCAGGAATTTGAAAACGGGCAATATTCGACCGCCATTTCCCTTCCGTATCATCCGATGCTAAGTAAACAAAAGCAACATCTTTACCCGCAAATTCTTTTTTCAATTGCAAAGCATTGGGCATTTCTTCTAGGCAGGGTTTACACCAACTTGCCCAAAAATCTAAATACACTACTTTTCCTTTGTACATGCTTACCAACTGTTCAAAGTTAATCTCATCATTTTCTTTTACTACGGTAAGTCTTGCACCTGGAGGAGGCGCTGTATCAAGCAATTTAGCTAATTTTTCGTAATGGTCTTCTACAATTGAGCTTAACTCATCGTTGGTATTAATGTTATTAAAGTCACGATAGTAGTCGGGCATATCACCAATTTCGGCTTCAATCATGGTGAGGGCTAAAATGGTTAAGGCGTGTTCTAGTATTTGTCCTTCGTAGTGTTCTTTGGCTATTTCATAAGCTCTAATTACCCACGTTTCTCGGCGTTCAATCCTAGCCATTCTTTTTTCTGGATCGTCTCGCATACATAAATGGCGGAGGTGATTTTCTAAAAATACGAGGTACTGATTAGAGTTGAGGGATTCTGTATCTTTAAAATTATATTCGGCAGCAAAATCGTGGTAGCCATCATGCAGGCGGTCGGCAGTATGAAAATAGTGCGAGCTAATGCGGTTGGCACAACGATAAACGTTTTCTGCTCTTGCCCATCGCTGAAACTCTATACTTGTGGTGTTGTTGTTGGTAAGATAAGCACTTAAAAAGCTTTGTTCTTTTAAAAGCAAATCTTGGCAAAAACTAGTAAACCTAGTGGTGTTATGAGTAAGTTTTAAGCGGCGTTGATATTCGCCTTCGTAAGCATCGGTATTAAACTTACGGGCAAAATCGGCTAGGTAGTTATTATGTACTGCACCTTTGCCTTTAAATCGCAAACTTTCTTGTAAAGGGTAGCTGTTGCAAGAAAAAATTAAGCTGTCGCCAGGACTTACAAATATCCTTCCTGACTGATCATTATAATCGAAATGAAAAGGAGTAGCTTGTTCAATAGGCACTTGTAAACGAAACCTACCAAACTCGTTAGGGGTAACGATATACTCCGTATTGCTGTGGAGGATATGGTCTACGGTAAACTTAATAGGCGACATATCAAAGCCTCCTCCCGCTGCTTTAGGAGTAGACATTGGGTTTTGAATACGGCCTTGAATGGTAACAAATTCTAGATTGCCCGGGCTGTATTCGGGTAATTCTAAATCTAGTACTAGTTTGGCAGAGGTAGATAAATTAAATAGTTTGGGGGCGGCTGCGAGTTCGAGTTTTGGTTTTTTTGGGGGAACAGGAGGTTTGGTTGCTAATTTTTTTAAAGGCGCTTTGGATAATGCCGCCGCCATTGCGTCGGCTACCGATACCTTGGCAGAGGAGTTTTTATAGTCCGAACAGCCAAGGGTTGACAGTAACATGACTGCCAATAAGCAAAGGTTTCTCATATAAGAGTGTGTTGATTCGGGCGCAAAGATACGAAAAATAAAATAATTGGTATTTTAAGTTTGGGTAAACTTGATATAGTTGGGAACTAAAAAAGGGGCAACCTACTTAGTAGAAGCCCCTGATTATCAATGTTTTGTGTTTTTAAAGAATTGTTACTTTCCTTGTAATTTTTCGAGTCTAATTTCGGCTGCTAAAGGGTTTTTCTTTTCCTTTTTAGCCAATTCAATGGTTTTAGTGAGGGCGGTAATTGCAGCTTCTTTTTTATCTAATTTATATAAAATAGCCGAGTAGGTATCATTCATACTGTAGGTGTTTTTTGCTTTTACTGCTTGTGCCGCCCACTTTTCTGCTTTTTGCATCATGGCTTTATCATCTACATGCAAAAAGAAATCCCAAGCAACATTATTTAAAAGTTTAGGGTCTTGTCCATTACCTGCCCCTAAGTATGCGCTTGCTTTTTTGGCAAACGTTTTCCAATCGCCTGTTCCTTTATAGTAGCGCATATTGGCTAAAAATTGGCGTTTTTTAGCATCTTTAACCCCCGATTTGCCAATGGCATCTGTAATTTTATTAAAGGTTTTTTCATCACGGTTAGCAATAGCATCTTTAATACTACCTGTAGCTATACTCGATATTTTTTTGCTTACATCCTCTTGCCCTAATTCCTTGAAAAAATCTTTCCGACATTTTACCATCCATTCAAAAGCTTTGTCGTTTACATTTTCTGCAAAATTATAAGCAAGATTCATATTTTTAGGGTCTTTTACTTCCTTTTTAGACAAGCTAGAAAAATATTGGTTAGATACTTTTTTGTACTCTCGATCTT
>JAHDBT010000046.1:18707-23828 GCA_020630215.1 Bacteroidota bacterium | reverse complement strand
AATAGATAAAATAATAAATATGGAAATGCACAAAACCTAATGTGGTTCAGTATAAGTATGTCCATGCCAGTTATTATGCTTAAACTGACCAAAACTTGCCATTAAACTATCCATATACCAAACATGGAAAAAGTTTTTTCCATATTCCTTAAATTTGGGGTTTAAATATTTTTTTTCTTTAAATAAAATTAGCTCTTTAGAGGAGTAATGGGTCGTCCAAGTTATTTTAAATAATTGAGTATCGAGTGTGGTGTTGTTAATTAGTTCCACGAAATTAGGGTTAAGATTATCTCGTAATTGATGGTAAGAAAATCGGTCATAGGCTAACTTAGTCATTACTCCAAATATTATAGAAATTACTACAAAAATAGGAATAATGATTTTTTCTTTCATGAAAAGGATAGTTAAATTATTTATTAGATACGGTAGTATGTTTTGCTAAAACCTAGAACTCAATATCTCTATAAATTTCCGCTAATTTTATTGTTACTCCAAGTACTACTACTTCAAGTTGCTCCTCTAATTGGGTAATTCGAGATAATTCCCAAAAGTTTCCTTGCCGTTTGTTAATATCAATTTGTGCTTTTTCTTGGTCTATTAGGATATACTCTTCCAAGCTTTCTAATTGTCGATATAAATAAAATTTATCTCCTCTATCATAATTAGCGGTAGATTTTGATAAAACCTCTATAATTACTTTAGGATTTGTTATGGAGTTAGGTTTTTTTTCCAACTTCTCAATTGTTTGCTACTAATTTACTACAAATTTATGGTTATTACAACATTAGG
This sequence comes from Bacteroidota bacterium, assembly GCA_020630215.1. Lineage (GTDB taxonomy): Bacteria > Bacteroidota > Bacteroidia > Chitinophagales > UBA2359 > JAHDBT01. Next base: position 23,039 of record JAHDBT010000046.1, on the reverse strand, counting down.
GCTGTTGATATTACTTGCTAGGGGTAAAGATACCTATTTCTCAATACTAATAAAATAGGAAACCAAATCGATTTACCCAATTTTTTAATTTGCGTCCCATAGCTATTAGTCTCTTTTATTTTCCTTAACTTTACCCCATGCCCCCCTCCAACAAAAACATATCGAAATGGCAATGGCAATTTTGGCCAATGGCTGCCCTATACAATGGCATTACTACTGCTCGCAATAAATTGTACGATGCAGGTATTATGCCTAGCAAGCAAATGTGGGTAAAAACCATTGCTGTTGGTAATTTAAGTGTAGGCGGAACAGGCAAAACCCCTCACGTAGCCTACCTTATTGAACTCTTACAAAACAATTATAACCTAGCCATTGTAAGTAGAGGATATAAACGAGCTACAAAAGGAGTAATAATTGCCAATAGCCAATCAACCGCCGCAGAAATTGGCGACGAACCCATGCAAACCTTACTACAATTTCCAAAGGCAATTGTAGCCGTTGGCGAAAAACGAGTAGCCGCCATTGAAGCCGTTTTGCAAGCACATCCACCAGTAAATAGGATATTATTGGATGATGGATTTCAACATCGTGCAGTACAGGCAGATTTATATATTTTACTAACCAATTACCACAACCGCTTTACACAAGATTACCTCCTTCCCCTAGGCCGCCTACGAGAAAAACGCAGCGGCTATAAACGAGCCAATGTAATTGTGGTGAGTAAATGTCCACCCAATTTAAGCCTAGCAGAAAAAGCCAGCATTATAGAAGAAATTAATCCCTTGCCACACCAGCAAGTGTTGTTTTCCTATTTGCAATACCATACTCCTTACGAGTTATTTACTAAAGCTCCTACAATACTAAATTCTAGTACGTCCGTATTGCTACTAGTGGGCATTGCACAACCACAAATTATGGTGCAATACTTGCAAGCAGAAAAAGGTATCCAACATTTACAAACCACATTTTTTCCCGATCACCACGTTTTTACAAAAAAGGATTTACAACAAATTAAACAACAATTTGAAGCCATAAATCTAACTGAAAATACAAGCGAAAAAATTATTGTAACCACAGAAAAAGATGCTACTCGTTTATTGCCTTTTAAAGATTGGCTGCAAAAACAAGGATTGCCCATTTACTGTTTACCCATTGAAGTTGCCTTTAACAAAACAGATGCAGCGGCTTTTAAGAAAAGGGTTTTGGAGGTTTGATTTTTGGTTCTTGATATAGATATATGATTTTTGATTTTTTCCTGCTGATATAAGGAATTTTGATTGTTGATTTTTTGTTCGGGGAGGGTAGAGAAAATTCATGAATTTTCTCTACGGTTTAACGATAAGAATATTTTGAATTTGATGATTGGATATTAAAAGTTTGGTGATTATTTGAACATTGTAATTTGATAATTGGTCATTAAAAAGCAAACAAGATGGAACTAATCCCCAATACTTAGCGTATTATTTACATTAAGTATTATATTTGCACCTCTTTACTAACCTATTTAATTTTTTAATCATCGTAGAAACGGCAGCTACTAAAAAAATACAGATGAAAATAGCAATTGCACAACAGAATTATCACATTGGTCATTTTGAGGCCAACTTTGGTAAAATTAATGCCGCTATTGAAGCAGCAAAAGCACAACAAGCAGATATTGTTGTTTTTAGCGAACTAGCGGTTTGTGGCTATCCTCCTAGAGATTTTTTAGAGTTTAGCGATTTTATTAATCGTTGCCAAGCGGTGATTGAAAAAATAAAAGCAATCTCGCAAGGCATTGCAGTTGTAGTAGGTGCGCCTACGGTAAACCCTGTTATTGAGGGCAAAGATTTGTTTAACTCGGCCTACTTTATTGCCGATGGTGAAGTGCTGCACATTGCCCACAAAGCCCTCCTACCTACCTACGATATTTTTGACGAATACCGCTATTTTGAACCAGCTAGTGAGTTTAAAGTGGTGGAGTACAAAGGCAAACGTATTGCGCTTACTATTTGTGAAGACATCTGGAATATTGGCAATGAAAATCCGCTGTACAAAATATGTCCAATGGACGAATTGGTGAAGCAGCAACCTGATTTTATGCTCAACCTGTCGGCATCGCCCTTTAGTTACGACCATGCTGTGAATAGACTGCATGTAATTAAAGCCAATACCGACCGCTACAAAGTCCCCGTGTTTTATGTAAATAATGTAGGCGCGCAAACCGAGGTTATTTTTGATGGCGGCTCGATTGTAATGAATGGGGATGGACAATTAATTGAAGAATTGCCTTATTTTGAAGAAGCCATTCATTACTACGATTTAGATGCTGTAAACAATCCTGCTCCAGCCGATATTAAAGGCGAACAAGCCAAAGATAAAATTGATTTGATGTACCGTGCCTTAATCGTAGGCATCCGAGATTATTTTGGGAAACTCGGTTTTACCAAAGCCATCCTAGGTTTATCGGGCGGTATCGACTCAGCCCTAGTAATGGCACTCGCTGCCGATGCACTAGGAGCCGAAAATGTACGAGCAATCTTAATGCCTTCGGAATTCTCTTCCGATCACTCCGTAAATGATGCCGTAAAGTTGGCTAAAAACTTAGGTTCGCCCTACGATATTATTCCAATTAATAAAGCGTACGATGCTTTTAACGAAACCCTGAAACCTCAATTTGAAGGCACCACATTTAATGTAACCGAAGAAAATATTCAAGCTCGTTCTCGTGGACTTATTTTAATGGCACTATCCAATAAGTTTGGTTATATTTTACTCAACACCTCCAACAAAAGCGAAATGGCCGTTGGCTACGGCACTTTGTATGGCGATATGTGTGGCGGCTTATCTGTAATTGGCGATGTATACAAAGTCGAAGCCTATGCCTTATCCCGTTACATCAATCGCAATGGCGAAATCATCCCCGAAAACATCATTACCAAAGCCCCCTCTGCCGAACTTCGCCCCAACCAAAAAGACAGCGACTCCCTACCAGATTACGATGAACTCGATAAAGTACTTTACCACTATATTGAAGAACGCAAAGGACCCAAAGAATTAATCGAAATGGGACTGCGAGAAACCTTGGTACATCGAGTTTTAAGGCTGGTGAACATGAACGAATACAAACGTTACCAAACTGCGCCCGTACTACGAGTGTCTTCGAAAGCTTTTGGTATGGGACGACGAATGCCGATTGTAGGGAAGTACCTTTCTTGATTTTTGATATGGGATTTTTGATTTTTATATGCTGACGCTAGGAGGAATTCATTGAAAATTTAGAATCGAGGATTTAGAATTTAAAATTTTTATATGCTGATGGTAGGATTTTTGAATTTTGATTTTTTTTCTACTGATGTTAAGAAGGGGGCATTCGAAATCTTTGCAATGCTACCGCCAGCATAGCATCCAAAAAATCCATACATCCCGGCCATCCAAATTCAGACAATTACGCCAGCAGGAAAAAAATCAAACACCAAAAATTATCTATCAAGAATCAACCCTCAAAAGTCTATTTTAAAATAATTTGTTTCATCCAAAAACAATCATGAGTCAACAAAAAAAAATCCTCATCATCAACGGCCACCCCGACAAAGAAAGTTTTAATTTTGCGATTGCGGCTGCTTATAAAACAGGCGCATTAATATCGGGTGCAACCGTAAAAGAAATAGTAATTAGAGATTTGAATTTTAATCCCAACCTACAATACGGCTACCGCAAACGCACCGAATTAGAACCCGATTTATTAGTCGCCCAAGAAAAACTAAAATGGGCCGACCATCTCGTATGGGTGTATCCTGTTTGGTGGGGCAGTGTGCCTGCCATTATGAAAGGTTTTTTAGACAGGGTTTTATTACCCGGTTTCGCTTTCAAAAAAAGAGAAGGCTCCGTTTGGTGGGATAAATTTTTTACAGGTAAAACCGCCCGCCTAATTTGCACGCTCGACCAACCTGGCTGGTTTTATAAATTGGTAAACGGACAGCCTAGTAACCACGCCATGAAAAAATTAACTATGAATTTTATTGGCGTAAAAAAAGTACGCATCACTACCATCGCCCCTTTGCGTTTATCTACCGTGGAGTTTAGAAAAAAATGCTTGGACAAAGTAGAAACTTTAGGGAAAAGGAATAAATAGCAATAAAATATGGAATTGGTGTATTTGTCATCTAGGCACAATTTCATTGTTTTTAAAAGAGTATATTTGCAAATATTTTGTTTTTAGTTTATATTTAGGTATTGTTTTTTTACCTAAAATTTAAACCATGAACGTACTAAAAACTATCAGCCTATTAGTAATGCTAGTACTATTAATTGCTACGCCCTTACTAGCACAAGAAACTTATTTTGAAAAAA
>JAHDBT010000046.1:0-18607 GCA_020630215.1 Bacteroidota bacterium | reverse complement strand
AATCTATTCCACCGCCACTAACTTTACCTCCTGTATTTAATGCTACCATTATTGATGATTTTTCAACGGCAATGGATGTTAGAGTTGCAGAAAACGTAGTGGCAATTGCTGGTAAAGAAGATACCCAATATACAGCACATGCATTTATTAAGACTTACGATAAATATGCAGGACAAACGCTAGCTCAAAATACGGATGTTGGCGTAACTAACACTTGGATAACAAATGAAATAGTTATTCCTGGTGAGGGAATTGGTGATTTTTCGAGTATAAGTTATGATATGCATGTAATGGTTAAAAACTTTGGTACTTCCACGATACAAGAAGTGTACTTAAACAATAGAATAAGCACGCCTTGGTTTGATGGTGATACTTATTTTTATAAGCACTTTGCTATAAGCGATTTATTACCCAACGATTCGGTGGAGTTAGTAATACCAAATGTCGGGTTTTATGCTTATATCTCATTGCCGAATTTTAATACTTGTGCTTGGGCATCAGGGGCAAATAATTTGCTGGACACAAATCATCTAAATGATAATGTATGTAATCAATTTCCGCTAATTACTAGTATCGAAAACAAGGACTTTAGTTTTTTCTTTACCCTTTCTCCCAATCCTACCTCCAATCTTTTACACCTTCAAATGGATGCTACTACCTTTTTACAAGCCCAAACCAAAACTTACAACCTCTACAATATTCAAGGCAAACTACTCCGAACTGCTAACATCGCTACAGCTAATCAAACCATTAATACAGTTGCCTTACCAACAGGGATTTACCTACTACAAATTAATTTAGATGGAAAAATAAAAACGCAAAAGGTAATAAAACAATAGGGAGCGGGTATATATAAATACAGCCGTAAAACGCGGTACACTAGCGGAACACAAAGACCTACTTTTTTTTTGAAAAAAAGTAGGTCTTTATACGACTTCCTAATCATCAACCTCTAAAAACCAACATCCCTATGAGCCAAAAAAACATTTTGTGCAGCTTATTTATTGGCTTATTATTACTCGTTGCCTGCCAAACAAAAGCCCCTATTAATTACACCATTTTAGCAGGCGAAATTAAAAACCCTATTTCTGATACGCTTAAATTATTAAATCATAATAGAGATACCATACATACTATTATTTTAGATGAAAAAAATAAATTTCAAGATACGATAACTATTTCGGAAGGTTATTTTAAATTGAGTAATGGAAAAGAAATAACCACCCTTTATTTAAAACCCACTTTTAATGTACATCTTTTTTTAGATAATGAATTGTTCGATGAATCCCTTAAATATGAAGGACAAGGAGCAGTAGCAAATAATTATTTAGCGCAGAAAGTTTTATTAGAAGAAAGTTTTGGCGAATTAAATTTTTACGGTTATTACGCTAAACTGGAGGAAAAGAAATTTTTACAATTAGCAGATTCACTATACCAAGTTAGAAAGGATTTATTAGCCAAACAAAATGACATAGATCCTCATTTTAAGTTTTTAGAAACAAAATATTTACATTATCAACACCTAATAAGAATAGCTGATTATGAAGGAATGCATGGCTATTTAACAGATAATAGAGACTTTAAAGTTTCTGCCAATTTCCCCGATGCTTTTGCAGATATAAATTTAGGGAATGAAAAATTATTAGGACTTGCTGCCTATGTTCGCTTTTTAGAAAGTTACCTCAGCCAAATTAATCAAAAAAAAATAAAAGCGGATAAAGAACTAGATTTTGTGATGACTAAATTAAGTAGTATTGAGGAAGAAATACAGCGTCCCAAAGTAAGAGAGGTACTAGCCTATGATGTAGGAAAATATGATTTAAATGAAACCAAACAATTAGATGCTGCTTATAAAAAACTACAATCATTAATACAAAATGAAGCGTATTTAAAAGTAATTAAGGAGAAATATACGGCGATGAAAAAAATAGCTAAAGGAACTATTTCTCCTAATTTTGAATTGGAAAATGAAGAAGGGGAATTAATTAATTTAGCGAACCTAAAAGGCAATTACGTGTATATAGATATATGGGCAACGTGGTGCTTATCTTGTCGAAGGGAAATACCAGATTTTAAACAACTACAACAAACCTTTGCTAATAAACCCATTAAATTTGTAAGCATTTGTCAAAAAGATACCGAAGAAAAATGGCGTAAAATGCTAAAAGAAAAAGCACTCACAGGCATACAACTTTTTGCACCAGATAAAAATATGCCCTTTTTTAAAGACTATGCCGTAAACAGTATTCCCCGATTTATTTTACTAGACAAAGAAGGAAAAATACTAGACGCAAATGCTCTGCGCCCATCCGACCCAAGTTTGGAAACGATATTGATAAACTTGGTGAATTAGGAAAAGTGCTAAAGATCTTATACTAAAGTACATTAAACCTAAAAACTAAGATGCTTATGAACTTTAAAGTCATTTTTTGCAGCTTATTTATTGTATTATTACTACTTACTGCATTTCAAACCCCAACATCCGTTAATTACGCTATTTTGTCAGGCGAAATTAAAAACCCGATTTCCGATACGCTACAATTATTAAATAATAAGAGCAAACCTATACACACCATTATTTTAGATGGAAAAAATACCTTTCGAGATACCATAACTATTTCGGAAGGCTATTTTAAATTGACTAATGGAGAAGAAATAGTCCCCCTTTATTTAAAACCCAGTTTTAATTTACACCTTTTTTTAGATAATAAATTGTTTGCCAAATCTATTAAATATGAAGGACAAGGTGCGGTAGAAAATAATTATTTAGCGCAGAAAAACTTCTTAGAGGAAGGTTTTGGCGAATTAAATTATTATGCTTACTATACTGAATTAGAAGAAAAAGAATTTTTAGATTTAGCGGATTCTATACACCAAGTTAAAATGGATTATTTAGCGACAAAAAATAAGGTAGACCGCAATTTTAAACTTTTAGAAACACAATTTTTACGCTACCAATACCTAGGGAAAATAGCCGAATATGAAGAGATATATGGTTATTTAAGAAAAGATAAAGATTTTAAATTGTCGCCCAATTTTCCTGATGTTTTTGCAGACGTGAGTTTTGAAAATGAACAATTACTAGGCTTCCCTTTTTATATGCGTTTCCTAGAAAATTACCTCAATCGAATTAATAACAATAAATTAAAAGAAGATAAGGATATAGATTATATATTAATTAAATTATCTACTATTGAGGAAAAAATAAGTAATGCAACTATAAGGGAAGAACTCGCTTACCAGATAGGGCAATATGGTTTAAGGGAAACCAAACAATTAGAAGCCTCTTATGAAAAATTACAATTGCTGATACAAAAGGAAGATTATTTAAAATTAATTAAGGAGAACTATACGGCAATGAAAAAATTAGCCAAAGGTGCTATTGCTCCTGGGTTTGAATTGGAAAACGAAAAAGGAGAATTAATTAGTTTAGAAAGCTTAAAAGACAATTATGTGTATATTGATATTTGGGCAACTTGGTGCGGGCCTTGTATAAAAGAAATGGTTGAGCTAAAAAAAACACAACAAATTTTTACTAATAAACCCATTAAATTTGTAAGCATTTGTTATAAAGATACCGAAGAAAAATGGCGGCAAGTACTAGACGAGAAAGAACTCACAGGCATACAACTTTTTGCACCAAATGCAAACATCCCCTTTCTTAAATACTATGGAGCTGGGGGGATTCCCCAGTTTATTTTATTAGATAAACAAGGCAAAATCCTAGATGCAAACGCCCTCCCCCCATCCAACCCTAGTTTAGAAAAAATGTTGATGGAGTTGGTCAATTAGCATTGATTAAGGATATAAACTAGCTACTAAAAAATAATAATTAGCAATCCTCAAAACGTCAGCATAAAAACTGACAGCGCAGCGTTCTGACTGCTGGCAGAGAGCGAAGCGAACGTTCTGACTACTAAAAAAATGAAAAAATGAAAATCAACTACCACAATAAAACTTTTCGTCCAATAAGTGTTTCCAAAAATGGGGAAGTTAGCAACGAAGTATTATTTTTGTACCAGCAAACCCAAAATATCATCAGCGCAAACTACAGCGGCGGCAGTATTGTACAAGGACATTTGCTAGGTTTAGTCGATGAAAATGGGGTGATAAATATGCGCTACCATCAAGTAAACCACCAAGGAGAAATCATGACCGGCCAATGTATTTCCACCCCCGAAATAATGTACAATGGCAAAATTCGTTTGTACGAACAATGGCAATGGACATCGGGCGATTTTTCAAAAGGAACATCTATCCTTGAAGAAATATGATAGGATTATTGCTAAATTTACAAGGGCAAAGGGAAGCCGTCTAAACACCAAGTACCAAGTACCAAATACCCTCTAACAAATACCAAATATCCCAAAACATGAACTTTAATTTAAGTAAAAACATTATCCTAGAAAACAAGCGTGTAAAACTCGAACAACTAGGACAACACCACCTCGAAGATTTAATTGCTATTGCTATACAGCAGCCTAGGTTATTACAATATTCTCCTTCGCCATTTGGCGATAAAAATAAACTAATAGCGTATTTAAATATTGCCGAACAAAACCTAGCAGAAGGCACTCGTTATGCATTTGCTATTTTTGATAAAACCCAAAAACGTTATGTAGGCAGCACCAGTTTTGGAAATATATCTAATAAAAACCAACGCTTAGAAATTGGCTGGACTTGGTTGGATAAAGCCGTGCAAGGAACGGGCTTAAATAAAAACAATAAATTTTTAATGCTACAATTTGCCTTCGAGAAATTACAATTTGAACGGGTAGAATTAAAAACCGATAGTCGCAATTTACAATCGAGAAAAGCCATTGAAAAAATAGGCGCTATTTACGAAGGAGAATTAAGAAGCCATACTTTAATGAATGATGGACATCGTAGAAATACCGTTTATTACAGCATTTTAAAAGCAGAATGGGAAGGCGTGAAAAATACTATTTTTAAAGATTTACAAGAAGAATAAACCATGAAAAAAATATTGTTTTTAATGGCTGCTTTATTACAACAATAGTCCGTTTAGATTTTACAGCCTCCTTCTTCTGTTTAAAGTACTGATTGGCAATAGATTAACCCAGTTTTATTTAATTAGCTGTTCGGTTAACTCCCAAACAGCCAATTAAATAAAAGGGCTAAACTTTGCCTCCCTTTAAAAAGAACAATAGCTCTTGTTTATCAAAGTAAGTTGCATTTTCTAGGCGCAAGCCAGGAGGCTGGACTGGGCGTTCCTTTTTTTTATAAAAAAGGAACGCAGGCTCAAGCGTCTCGCTTGAGCCGTTTGGGCTTCAAGCCTCCTGGCTTGCGTCAAAACTTTTAGAGGCTAACTAAACAGGTCAACAATTGGAGTAATAAAAACTCAATGAAGTATTGACGTAAAGGACGAGGAACAAATTAAAATAAAATGGAAGATAAACGAAACATCTTAAAAGACGAACCTCCTTTTTCTTATAAATTAGTAAAAGACCGCAAGGCATTAATTTACTGGCAAGGTAAAATGATAAAAATTGCCAAAGGTAAATCCTACAATCAGTTAGAAAAAGTAATTGCCAGCCATGATGCGTATAAAGTACAATTGTTTTTAGCCAAAATTACAGGCCATTTTAAACATGGCAATGAAAAGAAGGGAACGGAATTTTAAGATTAACTAAAAAAATAGTTGCAAAACTAGAAAAATAGTTGTAATTTTGGATTAAATTTGGTAATACTCTCCTTATCAAAGTAACATTGTATGGCGTATTGTCGTACTACAGAATAATAAACACTTATATTCATGAGCAAGTTACTCACCCCTTTAGAGCTTAAAGTGATGAACATTTTATGGAAGCTCAAAAAAGGTTTTGTTAAAGATATTTTAGAACGTTGGCCCGAAGATCCGGAGCCTGATGCTAAAAAGCCTGCTTACAATACGGTATCAACTACGGTGCGTATTTTGGAGGATAAGGGCTATATTGACCATAAAGCTTTTGGGCGTACCTATGAGTATTTTCCTTCGATTTCTAAAGCAGAATATCAAAAACGCTTACTAGGCAATGTTATTGAAAATGCTTTTGGCGGTTCTGTAAAATCTTTAATGTCGGCATTAGTTGATGCAGATAAGGTATCGGATAAAGACCTTACAGATATTCAGGACTTAATTGATAAAAGCAACGTAGACTAAACCACTTCGAATCAATATCTAATCCATAATATCTCGTATTGTGATAGGCTATATTGTACTCACTTATTTACTCTCCATCGTAGGATGGGCATTTTACTGGCTTTTTATGCGAAATCGCATTAAGCCTTTTTACGCTAAAACTACGCTTATTAGTATCGTAGTTTTGTGCTTTGCCATACCTTTTGCGGTAGATAGTGTTTACTCAACTACTACCAATGTGCAGCCCTGTTTGCACAGTCATGATATACCCGATATGGTTATTAGGCAATACTGCCCCGTAGAGGATGACTTAAACATGTGCTACGAATTGGCTCAAAAGGAAGAACAGTTTTGCGAATGCGAAGAAGTTAGTAAAACAGATTTGCTCTACTACAAAAGCAATCCACTATACGATTGGCTCCTAGCTAAGGAGGCGTATTTTATCAATTTTTTATTAATTATGATTGCTGGGGTCTTGCTCATTTTATTTAGCAAAATTGCGTATTTAGTTTACCTCATTATCAGCAGTAAAAAACGCCTTACTCAAATTGGCGGACATGCCGTTACCATCCTCTATCCTAAACGTAAACTATCGGTTAGCTCTTTCCGCTTTTGGCATCCCTACATTATTTGGCAAGATGAAATTGCGGAATTATCGGAAAGCGAACAGCAAGCCGTTATGTGGCATGAAATGTCGCACCTCTACCAAAAAGATACTTGGCTAAAAATTGCGTTTCACCTCATGCAAACCATCTGGCTGCTCAACCCGATATACTACTTCATGGTTAGCGAACTCGACCGCATCAACGAGCATATTGCCGATGATTTTGCGGTTACCAAAATGGGCAGCATCAAAAAATATGCGTCTTTGCTCGTTAAAATGAAACGCTACGAAAACCTTGCCTTAGCCCACTCTTTTAAAAACAACGACTTAAAAAAACGAGTGCAGTATTTACTACAAACGCATCCGCCTACTACCTACATTAAAGCCTTACCTTTTGTATTGCTAGTCAGCGTATTTTTATCAGGTGTTACCTTTTGCTCCATGACGACGATTAGTGAAACCCTCGACGATTTTAAATTTTACGAACAGTTATCAGAACAACATCGAGATACAGGGAAAACGGTTTTTTGTAAGAATTGCATGATTAATAATTAGTGGTCATTGGTTAAATCGTTCGCTGCGCTTACTGTTAGTAACAAGTCTAATACAAAGGAACGGGCCTTCGGGTGATGTATCCAGAGTAGGCAGGCTTTGTTCCTACCTACAATTTTTGATACTCATGTGGAAGGATACCCAATAAAAAAAGCTCGAACGATTTTCACCGTTCGAGCTTTTTTATTGAAACATGCCAAATATAAGATTGGCAGTACTCCTAAATGGAAGCCGTATTAATACCAAGTACTAGGTAACATCTACCCCAAATTAATACCTGATAAAATCAATGCCAATTAAACTGGCATTAGCAAAATAGCCATTAAAATCGTCTATCGTTACATTGCCGTCTAGGTTAAGGTCGCCAGCTTCGTAGCTGTTTACGATACCTGTTTGGTTGGCATATCTATTAAAATCAAGGAAGGTAATAACGCCATTTCCGTCCATATCGCCTTCGTGCATAACCGCTTTGGTACCTACAGCACCCAGTTGATTAAACCCTATTGCTTGTCCCAAATTAACGGTAAAATCATATGCCATTTCATCGTCAATAGTTCGGAGTAATTCGGCACTCATAATGTCAATATGGTTGCGGTGTCTTACTATGGCATAATAGCTTTCACTGGCCAATAAGTTATAAAATTTTACGCCATCGGTTATGCCATCTATATCTACAATATCGCCATTGTTTAACATAAATGCGGCATGTTGTTCTATTATTATTGTGCTATTATTGCCATCTCTTATTTCTAGTATTACCCAATCGGTAACATTGGTAGCTACTACATTTAAACTGCTTACACTTTCGCCGCCAGAGTAGTTCCAAGGAGCAGTATTATAAGGTTGTTGGGTAGGCAGTAGCTCGCTAGTTAATAATTGGGTGCTCATGGTTTCGGTAACAGGATTCATTGGTCCTTCTAATAGAGCTTTAATTTTAACGATTGTAAAATTACAGTTGGCATCGGTATCAATATTTACGGTTACGTTATCGGTATTTTGGCAATAATTGGCATCGGTTACGGTTACTGTATAAGTACTTGTACTAGTTGGCGACACGGTTGTACTAGTCGTATTATCGCCCGAACTCCAATTGTAAGATACACCTCCATTGGCTGTTAAAGTGGCATCTTCTCCTGCACATATTGTTACATCTGCGCCTGCATTAGCTGTAGGAGCAGGCACTACATTTACGGTTACCTCCGCAGTATCAAAACAATTATTATCATCGGTAACAATTACGGTGTAGGTTGTTGTTGTACTAGGCGAAACGCTAATATTAGCCATTGTATCGCCTGTGGTCCAGTTGTAGGCGGTGCCTCCTGATGCGGTTAAATTTGCGCTATCTCCTTCACAAATACTTTGGTCTGTACCAGCATCAGCAATTGGAGCAGGCTCAACAAATACGGTTACTTCATCCAAATCAAAACAATTGTTTGTATTGGTTACTATTACGGTGTAGCTGGTAGTGCTTGTAGGGGCTACTACCGTTGTGGCAGTAGTTGCACCGCTTGTCCAACTATAATTGCCGCCGCCATCTGCCGTTAAGGTGGCACTTTGTCCTAGGCAAATAGTTTGGTCGGCACCAGCATTGGCTATTGGATTGGAGAAAATGGTAACCAATACCTCATCAATGCTCGAACAGCCATTGTTGTCGGTTGCGGTTACGGTGTAATTGGTAGTGCTTAATGGAGCAACATTTGTTGATGCGGTTGTTGCGCCATTACTCCAAGCGTAGCTAATGGTTCCGCTTCCGCCAGTTGAGCTTGCGTTTAAAGTAATGGGTAAGCCATCACATCCGCTTACATTAGTGCCTGCGTTTACACTAGGGGCTGTCGAACAACTGCCTTGCGTAATAACAACTGTTGCATCATCACAATTACTTCCTGGTACACTAGATGTTGCACAGGCAGTATTGGTAATCGCATATACATCGCTCAAAATTACATCGTCAATATACCAGCCATCGCCCCCTACCAAACCATCCGTAGCAAAACGGAAACGAATCTGTATATTTTGGTTAACATAAGCACTTAAATCTACTATGGTTTCGATATAGCCGCCACTAGCTCCAGTAAAAGCTTCTCTATCTGTAATTGCACTAGCAGGATTGGTTTGAATAACAGCATTGTAGCCATTTTGGGTAATATCGCTTCCTAGGTCGGTCCAGTTACTACCGCCATCTGTTGATATTTCTACTACGCCGCCATCCCAAGTAGCTTCGGTATCGTAAAAATGCCAAAAGCGTAATTCAGGATTAGCACCCGTTAACAAAATAGGCGTTGTCGTTAAATATTGGTCGCTTGAGCTATCAATATCTTCTGCATACCACGAAGTAGTACCGCTATTGGCATTGCCTGTTGTTAATGCCCAATTGGCAGCACTTCCTGCATTGGCAATGCTCCAATCATTATTACCCAATTCCATATCATCCTCTAAAAAAACATTGCTAAAAGGGGCCGAATCTACCACCACATCGTAAGTACAGGTTTCTACAGCATTGCCTGCCATATTGCCGAGCGATAAATTTAAGTTGCCTGCTAACTGTACAATATTACAAGTAGTAGAGGAGAGTAAAAAAGTAACGCCGCTAGGCAGCACATCGGTAACCACTACGCTATTTAAAGTGGTGGCATTAGGATTGCTAATAGTGAGCGTATAGGTTAAGGTAGAACCCGCTGTAGTGGTAGTAGCCGAAGCGGTTTTTTCAATGCTTACTGGCAAGGGAGTAGTGGTAGAAGCTCCTAGTACCAATGTGGTTGCATCGGCACATTCTTGCTGATTGAGTTGTGGGGCATTTACACACATGTTATTGGTAATGGTTACTGCATCTACTATCATTACATCATCTACAAACCAGCCCGTGCCTCCTACAAACGCATCCGAAGCAAAACGGAAACGGATGAGTACGCCTTGCCCTGTATAAGCACTTAAATCAACAACCGTTTCTATAAATCCTAGGCTATTGCCAGTAAAAGCATCTCTATCGCTAATGGCACTTGCATCATTAGTAGCAATAACACTGTTATAGCCGTTTTGTATGATATCGCCCCCTAAATCGCTCCAAGCACCGCCGCCGTTGGTAGAAATTTCTACTACGCCACCATCCCAAGTTGCTTCGGTATCGTAGGAGTGCCAAAAGCGTAATTGTGGACTACTTCCAGCTATAGTTATTGGGTTAGCGAGTGTTAAATATTGATCGCTTTGATCATCTATATCGTTGGCAAACCAGGAGGTATTGGTGCTGTTGCTTGCTGCATTGCTTTGCGCCCAGTTTTGGGTAAATGCGCCCGAGGAAGTTGTCCAATTGTTGGTGCCATTTTCCATATCATCAGCTAATAAAATATTGCTGGAAGGCGTACTAGCTACCAGTACATCATAGGTGCAGGTTTTTACTGTTCCGTTGGCCATGGTGCCTACCGAAATGTTTAAAGTGCCACCACTTGCCGAACCGCCACAACTGCTAGAACCATTTACAAAAGTAGTTCCTGATGGAAGCACATCGTTAATGGTTACATTGCTTAAACTGCCGCCTGTATTGTTGGTAATGTTAAGCGTATAAGTGAGGGTGCTACCTGCAGATACGGTTGCATCGGCAGTTTTTGTTACTAGTAAAACATTATCGCAGGTAGGCGGTAAATCGGTAGCAGCCGTACCATCGCTTTTGCTATTGCTGTTGCCTTGCGAAGCACTAAACCCCAATCCTCTACCAGCAAACGCTTCCCAAATAATACATTGGTTTGCACCATTATAATTAACTTGGTCGGCTTGTAAAATGGCATCTCTACCATCTACAAAACCAGGGTTGCAGGGCTGTATTTTCATGCCATCAATTACTAGTTGCATCGCTATATTATTACCGCCATTTCCGCTGTAAATATCGGGGTCAAAACCGTGTACATCTATTAAAGCCCAGGTCATATCCCAAAGCATCGTTGCCCATACAAAGCCAACACCATGCGGTACAATAATATCGCCATCGCCAAGGTTGGCATAGGTGTATGGATTGGCAAGCATATCGGTTGTGTAAGGTGCGTTGCGAATACCTACGGCATTAGTTGGTTGCGCTACTGCATAAGTACCTATCCCTCTAATATCTGTAGCTGCATCACCTGCTTCCATTGTTAGCATTAATCCTAGCCAATCGCTCCAACCTTCGCCCATTTGTTCTTCGTTGGTAAGGCAAGCATTGGTAGCCGCACCACCTGTTAATCTAATAGAAATTCCGTGTCCGTATTCGTGTGCTACAATGCCATTATCAAAATCGCCATCAATATTATTATTGTTGTTGTTTTTGGTAAGCGTAATACTAGAAGGCAGGTTTAAGCGAATGGTGTTACAATCGGCTTGGCTAATCATTACAGATGGGATGGTAATGCCTGCGCCGCCGCCTGTGCCTGCGCCCATACTTATAGGTGCGCCTGCTACATTGTTGCACATAATAACCGCTACTGCGCCTTCATTTTGAGCGTTCAGTACTTTATCGGTAAAATTACAATTGCCTCTATCAATTAAAGCAATATTTCCATTAATAGCCCCTCCATTAGATAGGGCATTACAAGCCTCGGTAGGTGCGCCCGAACCATCGTTGGCAATTACTACATTACCTGTTATATTGGATGGCGTAATGGGCAAGCCTGGGCCAAAAGCGGCTTCTACTGCTTGGTAACTGCCTGCAATATTACTAGGCGAATTAACGGTAATAAATAGCGTGCTTCCTGCACTCCATTCAAACATTTGCATACGAGGATTACTGCCATCGGGTGGCGACGAAAAGTTGGCATTATTGAGTCCACTTCCATCTTGTCCGTCGGCAAAAACATAGTCACCGCCTACACCGCCATTGCCATAGTTGTTTGCTTGAAAATTACCACTAATTTCGTCAAAGCCATACTCATACCAAACATCGTGCATAATGTTGTTCCAATAAAAAAGATTGGTTAAAGAGGCATCTTGATTGGCGGTTGGAGAATTGGCAAAGTTTAAGGGGAAATTATAATCTAAAGTAGCAGAACTAGGACTAGTACCAGTTCCATCATTGCCGTTTCTATCTTCTTGCGCCCATACATTATTACCACGAGTATTGGTATGTTCTGCGCCGTTGACACCATTGGTATCGTGCCAGCCAAAAGGCGATGCATTAGGGGCATCTAACCACGGGCTATTTACAATAGAACGGGAACCGTGATTAGGACTTTCTACAGGCATGGCAAAAACATTATAATCGCCACTAGCAGGCATAGCAGCTAGGGGGCTAGGAGTAGGAGAGGGCTTGGGCAAGTTAATATTGCTGCAAGCTGCATTTGCTGCACTTATAGCGTGGTGTTGATGTTGTTGTGCTTGTTGGTTGGCACTAGATGTAATACAAGACCCATGATTGTGTGGTGTAGCATCGAAATTACAGTGTACCACCCAGTTAAATTTATCGTGTACTTCTCCAGTTGTTGCATCTACATATATTTCCCACCAATTTTGGTAATCGGTTTCATAAATACGTACATTCCAACATAGGCGAAGGTCCTGTTCGTTTAAAATTCGGTATTCCAGTTTTACAGGAATTCCTTCTAGGGAAATGCCACCATCGCTAAATAAAACGGCTTTAGCAGCACCGCCTTTTTTATCGAGTACGGTTAGTTTTTCTTGCAAATTTAGTTGTAGGTGTTGGGCGGCATACTTAACCGCTTTTTTTGCAGAAAGACTCGCTTGTGTTTGGTTAATAGCCGTTGCTAAATTAGGTATAAAGGATTGGTTAAAGGATAAAAGTTTTCCGTCCTTTGTATAGTTCGCATTAGCAGTAGCTTGGCTAATATCAATACCTTGGTAGCGTTGTCGTAAATAAATATGGGTAAGCCCATTGTGGCGGCTTGTAAAATGATCGGTTACCAATATATCGGCAACATCTGTTGAGGTGAGTTGCCATTTAACCGCATTTTTTTGGATATGTGCACTCATCAGTTTTTCTGCATTAAAAGAGGTCGAAACTGCTGGTGCTGTTTGCGATTTAGTTTGTGCTAAGGCAATGCTTGTTGTAAGTAAAAGGCCAAGACCTATTACTAGCAACAAACCATACAATTTAGTGAGGTTTATTTGCATGATATGATTGTTTTTACAAAGGTGAAAATAGAGTTGTTTTAGGGACTCTTATTTATTTTTCGTCCCTTAACGAGGAGTAGACATTACTACGCACAGCATTGCCCATCCATTAAAGTTAGCAATGGTTTTTTAGAGGTTAAAAGGAGAGGGATATAAAAGATTTTTCAGGAAAATGTTCACAAATGGATATAGGTTAATAACATCGGGATGTTTTAATTAGTAGTTTACACTTTTTTTAGTAGAGAGTACATAGTACGTGGTATTTATACGACTACGCTACGCTTCGCCGCTTTAAAAGTGTTAAAAAATCCTAGAAAAAGGAAACATGCCATAATATCCTTGCATTGTTTTGTTTTGTTGGGGAAACAATGCTTTAAATGAGTAGCTAAAGGAGTATTTTAGAATTGTTGATATTTAAACATTTGTTTTAAAAATCGGCTATAAAACTAAACATTTTTTACGTAAAGTTTAAGTTTTATAGCTAATTTGTTCATTTTATAAATATTCGATGACATAAATAAGGGAAAAAGGCCAAACCTTGTTATACGATTACCATTAAAACCTACATGAACTTGATATTTTTTAAAAATATTAAAACCCCAACAAATGAAAAGAATCATATGCATGTTAATAATAGTTAGTTGCTGCACCGCTTTGCCGCTAATTGCCCAACCTAATACCGAAGTTTACCTACTAGACTTTGAGCAACTTAATAAAAAAGACGAGGACCTCAATCTAAAAAACATTTCCAATAACGAGGGCTACGATAACCAACCTTCGTTTGGTGATAACCACACTATTTTTTATGCCGCTACTAGAAATAAACAGACCGATGTTGCCAAGTACAACATTAAAGATGGCACTACTACTTGGGTAACGAACTCCCAAATTGGCAGCGAATATTCTCCTCTAAAAATGCCTAACAAAAATGCGGTTTCTACCATTCGTTTAGATACTACGGGTTTGCAACGATTGTATTGTGTTGATTTGCGAAATGGGAAGGCTAAGGAGTTGGTGAAAGATTTGGTAGTTGGCTACCATGTTTGGTACACCAAAGATATTTTGCTTGTAACGGTTTTGGTAGAGAACCGTATGGATTTGGTAATATGTAATTTAAAAACCAATACCAATGAAACGGTAGCCAAAAACGTAGGGCGTTCTTTGCATAAAATTCCTGGTGCTAACTTAGTAGGGTTTATTAGTAAAGAGGAGAAAGGATGGGTTGTTAAATCTATTGCTCCAACTACAAAAGTAATTGCCGAAATTATAGCACTCCCTCAAAAAAATAGAGATATATGTTGGCTAAACGATGGAACGATATTGTTGCCTCGTGGTAAAAAGATTGCCAAATTTAATTCTGCAACAGATAAACGTTGGCGCATTTTACACCAGTTTGAGGAGGCATCGGCGATTTACGATATTACTCGAATGGCTGTTAGTCCCGATGGAAAATATTTAGCCTTGGTTTCGGAAGTATCGCCAGAGGTGATTGTGGAAAAACAAGTAAGGACCTTTAATAAAGGCAACCTAGCGGAATTTGCCGCCTGCTTTTCCGAAAATGTATTGGTACAAAGGTTTCCTAATGATACGATGTATGTGGGCAATGCGAATTTAAAATCGAGTTATGAAGCATTCTTTGAAAAAAATCCTGACACTAACGTGGAAGTAATTAATAGAATGGTAATTGGCAATAAGGTAATTGATGAGGAAAAGGTAACGATGAAGGGCAGAACACATCGGCAAGTTGCTTTGTATGAAATTAGGAATGGCAAAATTGTTAGTATGACTTTTATGCAGTAAAACAGTTAGGGTACTTTTTATTTTTGTTGAACCAATCGTTCCTAAACCACAAAACTTGACCTATTTATCTAAGCGGTTGACACTTTTTTTAGTAGATAGTAGTGGGTACTTGGTATATAGACAGTTTCGCTTCGCTACACCGCTGTAATAGTGTCAGTTACTTTTCCTTATTTGATAAACATGTCCAAAATTTCAAGTATCTTTGGAAGATGTACTACGGCTATTTAATATTAATTTATACTAAACCACATTGGGTTTTGTGCATTTCCTATAAATTATTATTATAGCTGTTTAGTTACAGTTATTTGCCTTTTTGCTACAAGCCAAGAGGCTTGAATACCGTTTGGCTCAAGCGACACGCTTGACCCTGCGTTTCTTTTTTGTAAAAAAAGAACGCCCGGTCCAGCCTCACGGCTGGAGCGTAACGGGCTTCAAGCGTGTCGCTTGATGTGAATTTAAACAACTATTTGCACAAAACCCGATGTGGTTGAGTATAGCAACGGTATTTCCAGAAGAAACAGCAGTAATTTAAGTCGTAATTATTACCATGATAGAAAACGAATATAAATTTAGAATTAACAACGTGGTCGATTACATAGAGAAAAACCTAGTAAAAGAATTTTCACTAGCGGAACTCGCCAGTATTTCTAATTTCTCAAAATTTCACTTTAGCCGAATATTTCAGGCTGTAACTGGCGAAACCTGCTTTCAATTAATTTTACGTTTGCGATTAGAAAAGGCTGCTTCTTTTTTATTGCATAGTAATGATTCCATATCTGGAATTGCTTATGATTGTGGCTTTAGGAGTTTAGCTGTTTTTTCCAAAAATTTCAAATTGCATTTTGGCGAGTCTGCCAGTATTTATAGGAAAACGAAAAAAAATAGCAATTTGAATAAAGTAAATAGCACTTCTGATAAAAGCATGCCGCCGCCTTCGCTCTATATTTGCAACATTACCAAATCAATAAAATGGAAAGCAAATATGAAAAACAACATTAGTATTGACATTAAAGAATTACCAGCTATTCCTGTCGTTTATATTCGGCACATTGGCCCTTACCAAGGAAATGCTGCTTTATTTGAAGGGCTATTTAACCAACTTTTTGCTTGGGCTGGGCCTAGAGGCATTTTAGATAAAAAGGATTTTAAAACGGCCATTGTTTACCATGATGATGTTAACGTTGCCAATCAAAGTAAACTCAGAACAAGCATTTGCATAACCGCCCCAACCGATACGGAAGTGGATGGCGAAGTAGGAAAAATGATACTCGAAAAAGGAAAGTATCTAGTCGCCACATTTGTTTTAAAACCTAGCGAGTTTCAAAATGCGTGGGATTGGATTATGGGGCAATGGTTTCCAACAAGTGGCTACCAGCCCGATGATAAACCTTGTTTTGAATTTTATCCTGAAGAACCCAAAGATGGTGCTTTTAAAGTGGATATTTGTGTTCCTGTAAAAAAGAGGTAGGCAACTAATCCAATTAAATAATTGACCAATTTCCTAGTAACAAACTGCCATAGTGCGGTGGTTTGTTACTAGGATTTTTATATGTAAAACCCATTAACTTCCATGAGTCCATTAAACATATTGCATGTATCTACCGCTATTACTTGGCGAGGAGGAGAACAACAAATTGCCTATTTAATAGACGAATTGCAACAGCAACCTGCTGTAGATATTAGGCAAACAGTTGTGTGTGTGAAAAATAGTGAGTTACATCAATATTGTATTAAAAAAAGCATCAGCCACGTTGCGTTAAAACGCCGATTTAATTTTGATTTACTTTTTGCTTATCAACTAAAAAAAAATGCGCTGCAAAAGCAAGTGCAGCTAGTACATTTACACGATGCGGGAGCGCATAATTTTGCTGTATTAGCCGCCGATATTTTTGGGCACAAAACACCACTTATTCTTGCTAGACGAGTTAATTTTCCTATACGCAACAACCGCTATTCTCGCTACAAATACAATCACACAAACATTCAAAAAATAATTTGCGTTTCTAAGTCGGTAGCGCAAATTATGGCAGCAAACATCCAACAAAAAAATAAACTAACCACCATTTACAGCGGCATTCAATTAGCAAAGTTTAGTAACCTAACACACTACCATCGCCTACGCAAAACCTATAAAATAGCACCCGAAAAATGGCTCATTGGCAATGTAGCAGCACTTACACCAGAAAAAGATTATTATACATTTATTGATACGGCTAAGTTATTAATCGAAAAAGGAATGCCGATTCATTTTTTTATGATAGGGGAAGGCAACGAGCGCATGGGTTTAACTCGTTATATACAACAATTAGGTTTAGAAAATAACATTACCCTCACGGGATTTCGGGAAGATATACCAGAAATATTACCAGAGCTAGATGTATTTTTATTTACATCTATTACAGAAGGCTTAGGTACAACCGTGCTAGATGCGCTTGCTTGTAAAGTGCCTGTTGTTGCTACCAAAGTAGGAGGCGTTCCCGAAATGCTTGAACATGAAGTGACAGGATTGTTGGCTCCTGTGAAATCGCCTGTAATATTGGCGAAACAAGTAGTTAAAGTGTTAAACAACAAAGTACTGAAAGAACAGCTAGTACACAATGGTTTTGAAAAAGTACAGCAGTTTAGTAAAAAAAATATGGCTGTCGGCACTTTAAAAGTTTACCAAAAGTTAATCAAGCTAATGGATAACTAAAAAGATAGCAATAATAGATGAATACAAAATGCTAGAAAAGCGATATATTTGTAAATAATTCTATTCATCATAGTAATAGCAGTCCTAAAAATTACCTTTATGCTACTATTACCAAACTTAAACATAATAAAATGAAACGAAATTTTTCTATGCTTCTTTTTTCCTTAATTATTTTAGGGATAGTATCTAATTTTATGGCTTGTAAAAAAGACGATGACGATGATCCAACGGTTACCGACACTACAACAGTAGATACAACAGGGGTAGATACCATGACCAATAATGTGAATACCGACCCTGGTGTAAGCGCAAAAATAGATGGCGTAGCATGGTATGTTCCGCCTGCAAACATTACCGCATCTTATGGTACGCCTAGCACTTTAAGCATTAATGCACTCGCCGACGATGGTAGTAGCATTACAATGATTATGCAAGGGCAAGAAGGACAACCAGGGTCGTTTGCACTAAGTACTGACACCGCCGACGGCAAGGAACTCCTTTACTCTGAATCGAGTGGAACACCTAATTTTATTGGCTTTAATGAAGCAATTATTATTACGGAGTGGGATGCAGTCAATAAAACAGTATCGGGTACTTTTTCTTGTAGTGCCCAAATTTTTTCTAATGGGCAAACACGGGTTATTACCGAAGGGGTTTTTAATGATATAAGCTACTAGTGACTCAAAACCTAAGTTCTTGATGACCCAAGCCTTGTAGCAGAAAAAAA
>JAHDBT010000605.1 GCA_020630215.1 Bacteroidota bacterium | reverse complement strand
AGAGATATTACGGTAAGCCAAAATGGTATTAATGCTTATGTAGATAACATCGTGTTTTTTGATGATTACGATGGAACTTCTGCAACATTAGTAGATATTTTGGTGAATGGTGTTTCTTTGCCTGCTAGTGCGTATACCGATACAGGAGAAGAGTATACCGCTAATATTGACTTGATGGCAATATTAGGTGTGCCTGTTTTAGGCGAAGACCAATCTATTGTAATTACAGAGGTATTTGAATTTACTCCTGCTTGTGATGGTAAAGCCTTTACGCACAATTATACTTCTGGCTTTGATTGTAGAGGACAAGGGCTTTATTGCCCTGGCGATTCGGAAGTAGCTTTAAACGAATTTGCAGATGGTATTGTGCCAGGTGTAAGTTTTGAAGCCGATTATGGTATTATGCGCCTTTGTCCTGAAACTACCGATTCTCAAACATTAATAGTAATAGAAAATACTTCTGTTGCCGCAAGTGCCTTTGAAGAACCTCATGCCTACTTATCAGATATTATTATTGACGTACTTATTTTAAATGAAGATGACCCAGCCGAATATGAAGATTGTAAAACATTTCCTGATGAAGAGGTAATGTTAACCGCTGATGGTGGATTGACCTTTTTTACCTATCCATTAACCTTAGATTCTATTCAAAATGTAAGCAATGGAATTGCTTTTACCGAATATTATACTTACCAACTAAATTTAAGTAATGCTAATAGCGCACTTATTGCCAACTTAGGTGTATTGCAGGATTTAGATGGTGATGGATTTGCAGATGATTTACCCTATGGTACTTCCTTTGCAATGAGCTACACAAATGATATCTTTGCATCAAATGTGCAAGGTAACTACTTTGAAGAAGATATATGCACGGGAAACCGTTATATAGGCTGGTGTAATCCAGAAGACCTAAGACTAACCTACAATGCTTGTGGACAACAATTCCAAACAGAAGAAGGATTTGATTTTCCAGATTTAAGTGTTTCGGCTTTTCCATCTATAACACAAACCGTTTCTTGTGGTAGTGATTACGAATTTGAAGTTTGTTTCCGTGCTAACGAATCAGACATGATACAAGAATGTGCTGGTTCTAATGATATATACTTAAACTTAGCTTTCTCTGTACCAGTTAATACTATTAATGGTGTTACATTTGCTAATACCGCATTAGCAGCTACCGATTATAATTACGATGCGGCTACGCAAAGTATGTGGGTTACGCCTACTAATAATCAAGTAAGTTATGATGACCCGTGGCCTTTTATGGGCTTTTGTTTTGAAATAGCCTTTGCCATTCCTCCAGCAGAAGAAGTAGGCTATGGCGTTGATGTTGATTATACAATGACCTACGACTGTATTAGCCAAGATGGAACTTGTAACATCTCTACCGAACTGTGCGGGACTCGCTCAGGCGGTAATGCTGGTTGTGAAGGCACCGTTTGTGAAATTGAAACCGTTTCGCTTGATATTACCCGTATTACGAAAGGATGGACAGACGAAACCATGACCACGCCAATTGATGACGCAGCTATTGGTGATTATATGATGCCTTGTGACTCTATTAGAATTACAACTGTTGGAGAAATTGTTGCAGATGATGTAGAACATATTGTTTTAACACTAGGAGACCCCTTCCTGAACTCATCTGGAGTTAGCAATGGACTATATACGCCGTTTGCAAATGCATCAGCTATTCTATACGACGAAAATGGTGTGCAAGTAGCTTCGTGTAACGATGTGCAAATTGGTGGACCGCAACCAATGAGCTATGCTTTTTCAGGGTTGCATTTACAAAATACTTTTTGGGCAGATGCCGCTGTAAACCTAGCATGTTTTAACACCATTGCCAATATAGGATATACTGTTGAAGTAATGCTAGATTATAAACTGCCTAAATCTTCGCCTAATTTATCTAACCCAGGTACCTTCGGTTCGCCTATCGAATCATCTGGCTTTTACTCGCTATTTGGTACTCGACCAACCTTTGATTACGATGCTACTAATGATGTAGATGATTTAAGCTCCATGAAATTTTGTCCTAGCCCAGGACCTCGTGCTGCTGATATCGACATTATTTCTACCCTGTTTTCTCCAGAAACAACAAATGAGGTAGTAATAGATGTTTGTTCGGTTACAGACTCACTGTATGTTTACAATGCTTTTGCTTCTACTTTTTCTGGAGCAGGACCTTGGGATACAGAATACCGTCCTTGGCTTGAATGGGATTCTATTGGTGTTATGTTTCAAATATTAGATAACAACTTTAACTTTAATCCAGTTATTTCTATTACTGCCTCCGATGGTACACACTACAATAACGTACCAACTACTTATACTTTAGTTAACGAAACCGTATTATCAAATTACAGCACACAAGGAGAAGCGCACAACCTATACTTACCAATGTATTGGATAGACCAAACCTTCTTAGCAAGTCTTCCTAAACCTGCTATCAACGATCCATTTGCTATTGGTATCAGTGTTACTTACGATATTCCCGACGAATGTGCCGATGATAACACAATGGTTTCGCATCAAATTCTTGCTTATTATTCTGAAGTTGCATATGCGGAAGGTTGGTGTGCCGAATATTGCGCTGCTCAAGGATTTGAAGATAGAGCAATAGGACCACATATCAGAGATAATTTTGAAGGAAGTTCTTCTGACCCTGGAATTGTGGTGGCAGCAACAACACCTGTAATAGCTGCTTCATCTGATATTGTTCGTTTTCCTATAGAAGTGTGTAATAACACTGGGGCAATGTCTGATGCAGAATTTACTTGGGCAGGTTTCCAAATGAATGCCCTTGATTATGAGCTTTTACAAGTGTATGATATGGATAATGGTGGCATACCAGCTACGTATTCTACTCCTAGTATTGCCAATAGTAATTTGGAAGAAGGCATTATCGAAATTGGCGATTTAGCCTTTGGTGCTTGTCGAATTTTTGAAATAGAAGTACGCATTCGTGATTGTAATCCAACCGAAATTCAATTATGGGCAGGCGAGCAATGTAATGGACGATACCCCGATTCTCCTAACGAAGGGTACTACGAAGAAATTACCAATTTTGGTGGTGCTACCGCTACCAACATTAACTCCTCTTGGCGACCAAGACAAACCTACGAACACTTCAGTAACCCTACTGCAGAAACAGTTGACGTTTACAGCTCGCCAACAGATGTTTCTTACAATTGTTTTGATGATGAAGGTTTGCAATTAATTACCGTACTTCCTAGCGAAGTACAAGTAAATATTTTAGAAGAACCAGCTTACTTATCTCCACATTGCCAAATTGCAACTTATACAATGGAGGTGAAAGGAGTAAGAGAAGGACCCGTAGGCAATCTTCAAACTTATGTATACCTACCTATAACAGGTGGCGTTACTATTGTTGCAGGTAGCGAAATGTATCAATATCCTGCTAGTAATTACCAAGATATGGCCTTGTATACGGCTGCTGGAATTACCTTTACACCTACAGGTGCAGTAACAAGTGATGGTATTGAGTATCTAGTAGATATTTCAAGCCTAAGTACTTTGCCCGGTATTTTAGACGACCCTAATAACCGTTTCTATTTTACTTTTGATGTAATTACCGATTGTGACTATGAATCTGGTAGTTTTATTAAAACTTTAGCTGCAGGTACTAATGGATGTGGATATCCTATCCAATCCGAAATTGTAGCAAGTAATCCTTATTATATAGAAAATACCGATCCGCAAAACTTTAACGAATACATCACAACTATTGACGGTTTACCTTTTGAGTGTACTACCCAAAATAGTTTTGTCGTAAGTCTATTCGATTTAAATACAACAATGCCTGTACTTGTTAACGAACAAGCTTGTGTTACTTTCCCTGTTGGTTTAGAATACTTAACAGGAACCATACAACCTATTGCACCTGCTACATGGGATATTAATTCAACAATTACGACAGAAATAGTAAATGGACTCA
>JAHDBT010000604.1 GCA_020630215.1 Bacteroidota bacterium | reverse complement strand
TCTACCAATGGAACACGGGGCAAACAGATGCTGCTATTACCGTCAATCCTACTAGTATTTCTACCTATTCCGTTACTGCTACAGATGATAATGGTTGTACTGCTACTGATGAAGTTACCGTATCCGTTGATGAGCAAGGTAACTTTGCAAATGCGGGCCAGGACCAAACAATTTGCAATGGACAAACTGCTACGCTAACCGCTACAGGTGGCACATTCTATCAATGGAACACGGGGCAAACAGCATCATTTCTTACGGTAGCTCCTGCTGCAACAACAAGCTATAACGTAACAGTTACAGATATTAATGGTTGTACAGATACCGACGAAATAACTGTTACAATCAGTGAAACAGGGAATTTTGTAGATGCAGGAACAGACCAAACAATATGTGATGGCGTATCCATTGAACTGACTGCCGAGGGAGGAAATTTCTTTCAATGGAATACAGGACAAACCGACCAATCCATTACTGTTGCCCCTTCCGAAGCAACAACTTATACTGTTACTGCTACCGATGCAAATGGGTGTACCGCTATCGATCAAATAACGGTCAATATCGAAAATAATATAACAGTCGAAGCAAGCGAAGACCAAACTAGTTGTCCTAATACACCCACAACATTAACAGCTACTAGCAACGGTTCCTTTTACCAATGGAATACAGGACAAACAGGCGCAAGCATTCCAGCTAATCCTTCTAGCACAACAACTTATACTGTTACGGCTAGTGATGGCAATGGCTGTACTGCTACCGACGAAGTAACAATATATATAAATGCACCAACGATAGACTTAGGAAACGACCAAACGGTATGTCTTGGTAGTGTAACGACTTTAGTTGCACAAGGAAATGCCGTCAGTTATCAATGGAGTCATGATAGTAGTGCTACCACACAATCTGTAGAAGTAACTGCTACCGAACCAACCATTTACCAAGTAACTGCTACAGATGACATTGGCTGTTCGGTAGTAGATTTGATAAGCGTAAATATCAGTGCACCTCCTGCCAACATCAGTACGCCAGATGGTTCTATTGTACTTTGCGAAGGGGAAAACACCACCTTATATGCCCCCGAAGGCTATACGTATTTGTGGAGTAATGGAGCAACAAGTCCTTCTATTACCGCTTTGCCAACTGCCGATAACACCCTATACAGTTTAACCGTTACCAACAGTTTGGGCTGCACCAATACCACTAGCTTAGAATTTGATTTAGACAATTTAGACATCACTATTGAAACTGATACCACACCTATTATATGTAACTCAGGAGAAAGTATTACCCTAACAAGCACAGGAGGAAGTATTTTTAACTGGACAGACGAAAACGGGGAATTTTATCCCATTACGCCTAGTATTACAGTATCGCCTACAAACTCTACAACCTACTATTTAACGGCTTCTAATGGTGGTGTTAATACTTGCTCAGGTACAGATAGTGTTCGGATAAATGTAGGTGTTATTAATGCCTATATTGATGGGGGTAATAGTCAAACCTACTGCATTAACGAAGAGGTAAATGTAAGTTTAGCAAATACAAATGCATCAACAGGCGAAACTTATACTTGGAACAATGACGTAAAAAGTAGCAGTGTTAATATTTGTGCAAATGCAGATACTACTTTTTATTACGAAGTTACTATAAGTAATGATTTTGATTGTATAATAACAGATGAGGTTGAAATTACCTTTACTGCTACGCCGCCGTCGGGATTTTATCCACTGAAAGAAAAAATTTGCATTAGTTCGCCACCTACCAAATACACGCCACATACTTCGGGAGGTGTATGGCGATTAAATCAAAACATTGTATCGGCAAGTAGTGATGGTAGCTATTATTTTGAACCCTTGATTCAGGGTTTAGGCAATTTTGAGTTAACTTATACAACCAATGGTTCTTGTGGGGCTAGTACCGAAACATTGCCTATTAGTGTGGTTGATTGCTCCTGCGATGACAATAGTACGGTACAATCATTTCCGCCAGAAGCAGTTTATTTTGGTAATTATCCTATTTGTCAAGGAGAACTCATAAATCTGGAAGCACTCCTTAACCCAGGACATGCAGCAGGTTTCTGGTACATTACACAACTTCCATATGGCATCAATCAAATGCCTAAAGTTCAGGTAGACAGTAACACCTTTGCGTCTTTAGATACAGATGTAGAAGGAATACTTGCCAATGCAGGAACTTACGAACTCACTTTTGCCTTAGAAACATGCCCCGAAAAAGCTACGAGTCAAATAATTGAAATTTTGGAAGCTCCAGATATTTCTTTCAAATTAAATGATAATCATGTTGCTTGTTCTTTCGAATATTGCGACAATAAACCTTTTACCCTAACTGCTTACGGTGGCACTGCTTATCAATGGAATACTGGCGATACTACACAAAGCATTAACTTTAACTTAGGGGCACAACAAACACTTGCTGTAACAGTAACAAATGATAATGGCTGTACTAGCGTGGAAACCATTAATGCTTTTATTACTGAAGCTCCCATTATTAGTTTTGATGATGCAGATACCGCTTGTTCTACCTTAGTTTTTAACAATACTAATGCCGAATTATCTACCTGTACAAACAGTACTGCCGCTTCCAACACACTTAATTTAGATTGCTTTTTACTTTCCGAAAATCTTATTGGTGAAGGCGAATGGATCTACACGACAGGACCCGAAGATGCAAACATTAATTTAAATGATGCAGCCAATATTTCTTTTATAGGACAACCCGTTGGCAACTATTTATTTACCTACACTATAGAAAGCCCCGTATGTGGCAGCATTAGCAATAGTTTGTATATTAATGTAAATAGTTGTTATTGTTACAGTAGCACGGTTAATAACAATCTGCCCAATAGCATATGTAATAATACCTCATTCGACTTAAATACACTAGGATTTGATATTGCTGGTGGGCAATGGCAAATTATAGCCCCTGCAAGCACACCTCCTACCTTCATTGAAAGCAATACCCTATTAGCCAACCAAATGGAAGCTGGCATTTATGGTTTAGCCTATACATTTGATGTTGCCGACACTTGCCTAAATCAGTACAATTTAAACCTGCTAATTACAGATGTACCAAATGCTAATTTAAGTAACAATAGTATATATGTTTGCGAAGATGAATCTATTGCTATTGCTATATCTGGTAATGGCAGTTATGCCTGGAGTGATGGTAGCTTAGGACAATTTTTTCAAGGTACTTTTGAGCAGGATGCAACACTTGTTGTTACCCTTAACGAAAACAACTGCGAAGATACCGACACCCTAAATATTTATGTAGCTGATAATTTCTTATTTGAAATAAACGATGGTATTGTGCTTTCTAATAGCGATTGTGATTTAGGCTACCTCATCAACTTAGATAGCCTCATTACTTCTAACATACCCAATATTGAAACCCTAGGTAATTGGGAGTTACTATATAGTAACAACGACGAATACATTGAGCTTTCCAATCCAAGTCAAGTATCCTTTTTAGATAAAGCACCTGGATTTTACAAATTTGGATACCGTTTACCTGATGAATTGAGTTGCCTTTCTGCCAACAATACCCTTAATTTATACGTAAAAAATTGCAATTGCCATTTGGATGTATTATCAGTTGAGTTTATTTTGGGTACGCCCTATATTACAGTAAATCTAGCTGGCGAATACGACCATATAAGCTATGAATGGAGCAATGGCTATCAAGGCGCACAATTACAACTCCCAATTGATGGTTTTGATGAATTATTTGTAATTGCCAATGGCGACTTTAGCTGTAGCGACACCTTATTTATCTATCAGGATGGCAATTTAGCTTCGGATATACAAATAGCTTTAGACGAGGCTGGCAAAGGCATTTTTGGCGAAAAAGAATGGGTAAAAGTATACCCTAACCCCAACAATGGGCAGTTCTCTATTAATCTAAATTTTGAAGAACCGCAAACCGCAAAACTCACCATGTACAATATACTAGGCC
>JAHDBT010000603.1 GCA_020630215.1 Bacteroidota bacterium | reverse complement strand
ACACGATGTTATCTACATAAGCATTAATACCATTTTGGCTTACCGTAATATCTCTCACTAGCTGATTGCTCCCGTTTAAATCGGCGGGTATAGATGCTGCTTGTGGAGTAATAGCAGTAATATTAACTACGGGTGTAAAAAACGAACCATTGTACTCCTGAAAAGGCGTATAGGTATCGCTACCTGCCGTTCCGTTAGGATCGGTATAATTGGTTTCGTAGTTAATATTAACAGGTTGTTGTGCTTGCAATGCACTTGCTAGACCACAATCTGCCTTTACGGTAAAATAAATCTTTACATACGATTGATCATCTAAATCTGGAATTTCAAATTCAGGATCGCTAGGACTTGCGTTTACAATAGGAAAAACTACAGGGAATCCTGTTTGGTCAACGCCACCTACATACCCATCCCAATATACATTCGGGGGAAGATGAGCAGTAAATGTTGCATCTGTAATCACATCCGTTGCGGCAATAATTACAGATATAGTATCTGATTCGCCACATAGTACAATATTGTCGGGTTGGGGTTCTCCAACAACATTTCTTAGATCTACCATAGAAGTAAACCCGCTTTGGGCATAGACTCCTAAGTAACCTACACATAGCAAAATAAGCATAGCTGATATACTTCTGGCTAAATGTTGAATTTTGAGCATTTAATAAGATTTTGAATGAAAAAAATGAAAATAATTACACACATTTTGGTTAGATAAACCATGGTTACGTATGTGCTGATAGAAAAATAGAGTGGCAATTGTTTGAGTATTCGAGTACTAAGGTTTTAGGTACTATTCTACAAAACATATCGAACGGCGATATAGTGGGAACCGTTTTGGAATTAGAGTTGAGTAGCATATTAGCATTTGCAGTAACATCTTACAAGCTTCAGGCCAATTAAGGCTAACTTACACTTTTGTTTTTATTTAATTTGAGCAGTTTAAGTGTAGGAGTAGTGTAAAGAAAGGTTGCGCCAAAAATGTATATAGCAAAGTTTCAGGTCATTATTTTTTCAGAAAACAAAAGGATAAATTGAACCGCTGTTACAAGGAGGAGTGTACGTGTTTATTAGGCTTTGAGGATATTTAACCCAACAAATTGGGACTGTTAGGTTAGTAATTGTTTTTTACTAGACAAAGTAATTTTCAGTAATAGAATAGTGCCCAAGCAAATTACCTTTCCATGACAAAAAAAATAGGATATTATTTTTTTAGCTTCATTTGTTTACAAAAGAATGACAAATAAAAAAGGTGATCGAACTTCAAAAAACACCTGTTTTAGTAGCTTTTCAGGAAAGTACGTTTCTTATGGCAGGTTTTCAAAGGAAATTATTGAACATTAGCTTACATTATTCTGTTTTATTGTTTCACAAAAACTTTATTTAAAACAGAAATAACCCATTGGCTAAAAAAGTAAAAACTAGTGCTTGATAGCCCTTAACTTAAAGCAGGACATAGTAAACACGCTACTGCTTAAAGATATTTTATTGAGTTAACTTATGAAGTAATTGTTCCATTCGGTTTATCATTACTTAGCGTAGTGCATATCCGTTTTTCTAAATAAAAACATTCGTTTTACGGTAAAAATTGTCATTTTATTGTATACCAAGAACTTACTGTTTATGTAAGTTTTTTCATGTAGGTGACATTTTGTTATTTCATCAAATAACATCATCCAACCATATATAACACTCCATTCCCAACATTTAAAATGTCCGTTTTTAGATTGTTTTTTGCTGCTATTTTACTAGTTTTAGTGTTTAAAATTGCGTGCTTTTACATGTGCTAATCTACCGTTAACGGGCTAATACTTTGACTTGGATACCACATTTTCCGAAAACAAAAACCCCTGAATCATTGCTGACCCAGGGGTTGTAATATTAGATACTTTTAGTATCATTTTTAGTCTAATCAACTAGCGTTTATTTTACTATAAACTTGTTGGTAATGGTTTGCTCACTTGTTTCAACAACCATGAAATACATACCCATAGGATAGTTATTTACATTAATACTAGTTGTTGTGTTACCAGCAATTGCGTTAAGCATTTTAGTAGTAATTAATTTACCACTAACATCAAATATATTTAACTGAACCAATTCTGTTTTAGCAATATTAATGCTTACATCAATAAAGCTAGTAGCTGGAATAGGAGCAATTGTAACACTTAAACCTGTTTCGCCACGTACTAGACTTACAATACCTACTTCTGTAGTTATACCATCAAAGTCGGTTTGACTTAATCGGTAGTAACTAATGCCCGCAGGAGCGTCTTTGTCTAGGAAGTCGTAGCTAGTACTTGTGGAAGTAGTCCCTAAACCATCTTGTACATTAATGGTAGTATAGTTTATACCATCTGCCGAACGTTCTAGCGTGAAGTAATCGTTGTTTACTTCAGAGGCAGTTACCCATTTTAATAGGTTACCTGCTGCTAATATTTCGCCGCTATAGCTGATTACTTCTACTGGTAAGGTTGTACAAGGTTCTGGAGCTTCCGATACAACTAGGATACAATTATTGGCATCGTTTACGGTAAATTCGTATGTGCTACCATTAGCAAAAGGACCAATTTCAAATTGACCGCTTTCGCTGGTTTGATTGCCTAATGTATAAGGAGCTTCACCACCTGTAATAACTACTGCTACAGTATAAGATGCATCGCTATCGCAAATTACATCATAACTTACTGCTAAGTTCAAGCATTCGTTTGCTAAGGTTTCAAAGGCAATTACAGGAACAACTTCTTCTTCCCCTTCTTCCAATCCAACAATTACACTTATAGCAGTTATTGGTACCGCATTTTCTGGACCTTGCTCTACTACAATGGTGTAATTACCTGGAGGAATATTGGTGAATTCGTAGTTACCATTTTCGTCTGTAGTTGTAATTGCGATAGGAGTACCGTTTTCGTCAACTAAAGCAATAATAATACCTTCGATGCCTGTTTCGTCTAGTACTACTGTACCATCTATATCACCTGGTTCTTCTGCAACTGGCGTAAATCCAAAGTCTGCATTGTTGTATTCTTCCCCTGGAGAAAGACTTACGGTATCGCTACCTGGAGTTGTTAATACCGTTCCATCAGGACCGCTACCTACTACAATCGTATACTCCCCTGCTGGCACATTGGTAAACTCATAATAGCCATCTTCGTTAGTAGTAGTTGTTCCGATAATGTTGCCATTTTCGTCTACTAAGTTAACAACTACTCCTGAGATACCTGCCATTACTTCGTCTTGATCGCCTTCACCATCTGTATCTAACCAAACGTAATCACCAATAGAACCTGGTTCTTCCGCAACTGGCGTAAATCCAAAGTCTGCATCTACATAATCCTCTCCTGGTGCAAGACTTATCGTATCGCTACCTGGAGTTGTTAATACTGTTTCGTCAGGACCGCTGCCTACTACAACTACATACTCCCCTGCTGGTAAGTTGGTAAATTCGTAGTAACCATTTTCGTCTGTAGTAGTTGTTCCGATAATGTTGCCATTTTCGTCTACTAAGTTAACAACTACTCCTGAGATACCTGCCATTACTTCGTCTTGATCGCCTTCACCATCTGTATCTAACCAAACGTAATCACCAATAGAACCTGGTTCTTCCGCAACTGGCGTAAATCCAAAGTCTGCATCTACATAATCCTCTCCTGGTGCAAGGGTCACATTGTCGTTTGTATCTGTACTAGGAATTGTTCCATCAGGACCATTCCCTACAATTACTGTATAGTCGCCTGCTGGCAAGTTGGTAAATTCGTAGTAACCGTTTTCATCTGTTAATACCGCATCAACTACATTGCCATTTACATCTACTAATGTAACTGCTACATTACCAATACCATTACCTGGCTCGTCCTGATCGCCTTCGCCGTCTGTATCTAACCAAACGTAATCACCAATAGAACCTGTTGGCTCTGTAGGTTGGTAAATACCTGCATCAATACTTGGGTCGTGTTCGCCTGCTTCTAAATTAA
>JAHDBT010000602.1 GCA_020630215.1 Bacteroidota bacterium | reverse complement strand
CGCTTGATGTAAACTTAAACAACTATTTGCACAAAACCCGATGTGGTTGAGTATAGAACGCTGCGCTGTTAGCGATCAGCGCATTCGCTGGTGCTCATTGTGAGCTGTCAGTTTTTATGCTGACGATTTTTTTTACCACAGATATACGCAAATTTTCACGGATTTTTTTTTATTTGAAAAAATGATAAAAGCCAACACGTATTCTTTTTTTAAGAGAAGAATAGGTGTTGGCTTTTTTTGTGGGCAATAGTCTATTTATTTATAGCATACTGGTTTGAGTTGTTACCACTTAGTAGTCTGTCAAGTTAATACCTAATTTGCGAAACGCCAATGGCACTTGCATTAGGTTTGTATGCATTAAAGTCGGCAACGGTTACGGCAGAATCTAGGTTGAGGTCGCCGGGTAAATATTCGTTAATGTTAGAAACATCGTTGGTATACAGGTTATAGTCTTGTACGGTAATTACGCCATCGGCATTAAAGTCGCCTGCTTTGAGCGCATATACATTATCCGTTACTTCGGCTAATTGTTCGGTGTTGCCTAGTACGTTATCGGATTGGGTAAAATCGTAGGGTCCCCAACTAGGCATGTATACTTCGTAGCGGCTTAAAATGGCTAGGTGATTGCGGGCTTTTATTGCAAAATACATGGCATAGGCAAAGTTCAACTGTACAGCATCAATAGATATGCCTGCATAGTTATTGCTAGATGTTGGTATGGGATCTACAATAGCTCCATTGTCTAGTAATAAGGCGGCTTTTTGCCCTACTACCACATTATTATCTTCTAAGGAACGGTATTCTACTAGCACCCAATCTACTATATTACTTGGCGCATCTGCGCTTAAAGTTTCATTACCCGTATAGTACCAAGGGTCGCCACTAAAAGGCTGATTAACAGGTAGTAATCCCTCCTCCATTAAATCGGTACGCATTAAACCCGTGCTGGCATCGTAGGGACCTTCTAGCATGGCTTTTAGTTCGATGGTATTATGGTTTTCGCATTCTGTTTGGTAATTACCCGATAATAACCACTGCTTAAAAGAACCATAACCCATAGAGCTAATCCCTGAAGAAATATTTCCTGTTACTTGTCCATCTACAACTGGTAAAATATACACGCCACAAGCACCCAGTTCATAATCACCAATTTCTTCTTCGGGCAAGTCTGGCCATAAATTTTGTATAATCCCTACTTTTATTACAAAGGTATCGCCAACAGCAAAACCACTAGTGTACCATCTACAAAGCCACCCCGGGTCGCCCCAAACAATTACTTCCTCTGGTTGTGTTCCGCCTAGTATTTCATCCGTTACATCCATCGTCATTCCATGATAATAATCGGCGGTTTTTACTGCCTGAAATATGGTATGTGTTTCAAAGCCCGTCCATTGTTCTGCTTCTATCATGGTTCCACAAAATTGGTTGGAAGTAGGAAAACAGGAACAGGCAGAAAGTAATTGATAACTAAATAGTGTTGCTGCAAAAGTTAATGCAATAATAATTTTTTTCATTTTTTAGATTGTTAGGTTAACAAATTATTAAGTAAACTGCTTTGTAGTAAAATGCACGAAACAGGATAATTAATTAATACAATTTACTACATTTTAATTAAACTTCCTTGTTTTTTTGCTACAGAACTAAATATCCTGCCAAATAAACTGGTCAACCTATTTTTATATTTTGCCTAGTACCTAATTTGCTGCACACCAATTATACTTGCATTGGGTTGGTACAAATTAAAATCGGACACGGTTACATTATCATTAAAGTTAAGGTCGCTATCTATGTAAACATTAATGGCAGATACATCTAAGGTATAGTAATTGTAATCGCTAACCGTTACAACTCCATCGCTGTTAAAATCGCCAGCATATAAACCGTGGCTGCCATCTGCTAACTCTGCCAATTGTGCCGCACCGCCTAGCACATTACTAGGGTTGCTTAAATCGAGTGCCACCGTATTAGGCAGCTCAATAGTATTGGCACTTAATACGGCTACATGATTGCGTGTTTTTACCGACACAAAATACTCCTCTCCTGCGGTAAGGCTTGTAAAGTTAACCCCTGCTACGCCCGCTACATCTTGCAAAGTGCCATTGGCTAATAATAAGGCTGCCCGTTGTTCTAAAACCAAATCATTATTATTGGCATCTCGCACTTCTACTAGTACCCAATCTACGGTATTATCGGGTGGCGAGTTGGTAAATTCTGTGCCTTCGTAGTTCCACGGATTGCGGTTAAAAGGTTGTGCATTAGGCACTAAACTTTGGTTGTTTAAGTGGGTGGTCATTGTGCCATCAATAGCATTATACGCACCTTCTAGTACTATTTTTATTTGGGTGTTTATGCTAGGGTTATTGGTAGTACTACTACAAAGCAAATCATCAATAGTAGTAAGCGTAGCGGTTGTAGGTGTTGCCAAAGTTTCGGTAATAATACTTCCTATTAATTCTACATAAAGGAGTTCCGTTCCATCTAACGGGAAATCATTTGAGCCACTATCCCCTGCTGTTTCCTCGTCGCAATCTACGCCGCCTTCAGGATCTGTTTTTAACACATAATTGCTATTAAACCAAATATCATCGGGTATGCTACCTACTAGCAACCATCCATTATCAGGACAAGGTTTTAAAGAACTGCCATAAGAATAAATAAAGCCAGCAGCAACATCGTAGTTTTGCGTCCATACAATGCTACCATCGTTTCTAAACTTTGTTAGTCCCATACCAATAGCCCCACCAAAAGTAGGCGTACTTGTAAGCGAAAACAAACTGCCATCTTGTGTGCGTTGCAATTCCGAACAGCCTGTAATGCTCCAATATTCCTGAGACCATGCAATAGTACCTGTATTATCTATTTTAGCTAAAAAGGTAGCTCCTGCTTCTGGAAAAACATGTGTGCCAATAATATAAATTTCATTACTGGGCGTTTCAATTGCCGAACAAGGACTGGCACTATCTGCTAAGTATTTGTTCCATGCTGTAGAACCATCTGCATTTAACTTAATTAAAACGCCTCCATAGTTTGCGGTAGCAGTTACCAATAATCCGCCATCATTAGCAAGGCTAATACTCTTTAAAAAATCTACTGCGCCATTATCCATCACTTTCTCGCCTGTTAGGTCGCCATTGCTATTTAAATAAAGCAGGAGCAAATCTTCCTCTTCCTCACCATTTCCTAGTGTTGTACCTCCTACCACAATATCATCATTGGGCATTACCAATAAACTAGCAGGAATATCTCGGTCGTCGCTTCCATAGGTTTTACTCCATAAAATATTGCCATCAACATCACATTTTATCAATACAATATCTAAACTAGCAAAATTGCCAGGTTCGTACGTTTCTCCTAATATTAAGTAATTCCCATCATTAGTAGCTGCCAGCTTCAGGCCTTTATCTTCCCCAGCAAACTCAAAAGATTTCGTCCATACTGTTTCGGCATTTTCGTTGAGTTTGGTAAGGTACATATCCCATTGTGATTCCTCAACCCGCATATTTCCTAAAATAAGGTAACCATTATCGGGTGTAGGCAAGCCAGCAACCCCATCGCTACGTACATCTGTCATGATGTATTTTTTGAAGGCATTTTGAGCGAGTAAAGTGGTTGACATATTGGTAACTAACAAGCATATGGCTACAATAAATAAACAAATGTTTTTCATGGTTTTATTGGTTTTATTGGTTTTTAGTTCTAGCTGATTGGCTAATCAATCAAGCGTTTAAGAATTGAATATGCTACAAAACTAAAGCATTTTTTTAGCGGCTCTAAAAACATTTTCCTTTATTTGTAGTTAAAATTAGTTGCTTTTTTTCTGCTAAATAGCTAATTTTCAACATCTTAAAGACAAGTTATGTAACTAAAAAAATGTTTTTTTTTCAGGAGGGAGAAGTTCTTTATTTAGAAATATTAGACCTGTTTATCTAAGCGGTTGAGACTTTTTTTGGTAGATAGTAGCGGGTACATGGTATTTGG
>JAHDBT010000601.1 GCA_020630215.1 Bacteroidota bacterium | reverse complement strand
TAAATAATCTCGGCTTATACTCATTAAAAAACCGCAATTATTAAGTAAAAAAGTCTATCCTATCTGTTTAGATTTTAGTGTTTCAAGCTATTAAAGCTAGAACACACTTCCATACACTAAAATCTATGAATTGCAGCAATTGCTTCTACTTATCTATTAATTTATCCTTTATTTAAGCAATTGCATCATATTACATTTTTAACAAAAAAACTATCAAAA
The DNA here is from genome assembly GCA_020630215.1 of Bacteroidota bacterium. Taxonomy (GTDB): domain Bacteria; phylum Bacteroidota; class Bacteroidia; order Chitinophagales; family UBA2359; genus JAHDBT01. Next base: position 3,784 of record JAHDBT010000601.1, on the reverse strand, counting down.
CAACAATACTTTTCGATAAACACCAATATGTTAACAATGGTGTGCCAAAACAGTAAAAGAAATATTACTGTTACTATTACATAACTATTAACAACCATTACAAATGACGAATACTTACTCAAAAACACACAAATGCCCTAATAAGCCTTTGATGCCTTTACAAACAATCAAAACACTTATTGGTCTTTTGTGTTTATTACTCCTTAGCCCTATTACTATATGGGCAGCAACCATTAATGTACCTGCCGATCAGCCTACTATACAAGCGGCAGTTAATGCAGCAGCAGCCGGCGATGAAATTATTGTGGCCAATGGCACTTATAACGAAAGTGTAAATTTAGCTACTGGCCCTGCAGGCATTACCATACAAGCCGCTACCCCTGGCGGTGCAACCGTAAATGGTGGAGCAGCACCCGCTTTTTTTGCTAGTAACCATACAGGCGATATTACTATTGATGGTTTTACACTTACTAGCACACTAGTATCTCCTACAGGTGGTATTGTACAAATGAATGAAATGAGTGGTTTATTAACCGTCTCCAATTGTACGATTAACAATGGCACAACTTTTACTGCTGGCGTTAGCACACCAACTGTTCACGGTATTTATTTGGTAAATACGACAAATGTTCCTACTAATGCCTCTATCCTAAACAATACTTTTGGGGCATTTGGCAACAACGATCTCATACATATTTTTGCAGGTCAAAATAATGTAGGAGGCGATGCCAATATTGTGATAGACAACAACACCAATAATGGCGCAGAAATACAAGACAGTGCTATTGATATTGAATTGGAAGGCAACAATGCTACTGCAACCGTTGTTGTTACCAATAATAATTTTGGTGGTTGGACACTCTCTGGAAGGGGAATCTCATTTAGAATTGGAACAGGTGGTCCACTCTCCAGTAATTTAGAAACGCATATTATTGTAGATAATAACACCCTTACTAACCCCGATGGCCATGCTATATATTTTGACATGGATGGCTTGAATGGAATGAATTATATTACTGCCACCAACAATACCATTACAGGTAATGCCAATACCGAATCAGGCATTTATGTGGATAGTGATAGTACTATAGATGGCGGCACAAGTACTTTCAATATTTCTAACAACAACATCTCTAATATCACCGATAGTGGCATCTATATACGCCCTTTTATGGATGACCCTGGCGTAGTAACTTGGAATTTTGTTATTGATGGTAATACCATTGACAACCCCAATACAGATAATACCGCAGGTGAAGGTGGAATTATTATTGATGATTCATCGGCAATTGATGATGAAAACTTTATAATTAATGCGGAAATCACCAACAACACCATCATTAATTTAAATGCCAGTTCTGACTGTATCAGAATTGAGGAACCTACTACCACAACGGCTGCTATTGCTGATATTAACTACGAGCTATCTGGTAATACAGCTTGCACACCTGTTATTACAGGCAGTCCTGATGCTGTAACCAACCCTGTTCCTAGTTCTTTAGATTTATTGGCTATTGGTAATTTTGTATGGAACGATCTAAATAATAACGGCATTCAAGATGGCGGCGGCGAAGTAGGTATTGCAGGCGTATTGATTAGTTATAGTGGCAATGGTTTTTCTGGCACAACTACCACTAATAGTGATGGTATTTACTTTTTACCTTCCCTTACCCCTGGCACTTATACCATTACTGCTACGCCACCTAGCGATTTCCCTACCATTAGTGCTTCAGGGCAAGGCGGTAGCACTGCCTTAGATAGTGACTTTAGTGCTGCTGGAACAGCAAGTGCTACCTTAACAGCAGGCGGTACTAATAATTTAGATATTGATTTGGGATTATTTGCAAGCTGCCCTACAAGTGCTTCTTTCTCTACTTCCGAGTTTTGTGGAGAAGCACTTACAGTGGCACCAACACTCGTTGCAGTTGACCTTGTACATGATGTTTGTAGTGGGTTTGATGGAACTAACTATATGTACGAATTTGTCTTTTATAATGATGGCACAACTACCGTGGCACCCGCTGGCTTTAATCCTATCGTGGATGATCCTGGTCAAAACAATTGGTTTCTTATAAGTGAGATGGGTGTTAATGGCGGCAGCTCTAACTTCACTTGCAGCAGTCCCTCCGCTCAACAATTTTGGGGATTAATAGACGTTTGTACGCCTACAGTAATTAGCACTTTTGCATTGGGCTACGATCTCAATACGAATACTTACCTAGCAAATAGTAATGCTGCATGTACAGGCAATAGACAAGATATCACCATTTACCCTCCTTTAACTGTAGAGGTGGTTGATAATGGCAGTACTTGTGGCACACCTACAGTACGATTGGTAGGTTTAGATGGCACAGTATGTGCTACACAGTCTAAAACAACTGCCTGTACTAATAATTCGGATACTTTTGCTTATAACTTTGCAACAGATGCAACCGACGACGGCTATGATGGTACTTGGTTGACGACTTCTAGTTGGGCTCCTGTTGATTATAATGGCACAATGTGCTAATTGTTGTAACAACCCTGATGTGCCAACCCTAACACCTTCTTCTACCACTACATGCCCTAGTACTGCCATAACTTTAACCATTACAGGCAATTTAAATGATGCGACTAACTGGCATGTTTATACGGGTTCTTGTGGCGGCACATTGGTAGGCACAACCGCTACAAACAGCATTATGCTTACACCTACTGCTCCTAGCACAACTTATTTTGTTAGAGGTGAAGATGGGGCAGGCTGTGTTAATGAAACAACAGGTCTTTGTGCTAACACAACTATCACGGTTAACAGTATTGATGATGCTAGTTTTAGCTACGCCGCTACTACATACTGCGCTACAGATACGGACCCTACCCCTACCATCACAGGTTTAACAGGTGGAACGTTTTCAAGCACAGCAGGTTTAGCTATAAATACTACTAATGGTACAATTGACTTAGATGCTTCTACTGCTGGAGCTTATACCGTAACTTATACTACGGCTGGTGCTTGCCCTAATTCAAGCACGGCATCTGTAACTATTAATACATGTGCTACTTGCGACATTACCGCCTTCAACTTAGGTGCAACACCTGTACAATGTGGTAATATTGGCACTTACAGCGTGGAAGTTTCTTGGACAGATGGCCCTGATGCTTCTGTAAGCCTAGTAGATGCAAATGCAACAATTAGTGGCGATAATCCTGCTTTGGTGGCTAATGGAACGGCTATTTTAGCATATCCAATTGGCACAGATGCCAATATTGTTATTAATGATACAGATGGCACTTGTGTTTTTGGTCCATTAACCCAAGTTTCGCCAACAAGTACCCCTATAGATTATATGCCAATAGAAGGAACTTGTGATGATAACCCACAAATTACCTTACCTGCTGGCTATACTTGTGCATACCAATTTTTAACAGGTACGCATAGTGGCAATACTGGTTCGGGTCCTATTGCGGTATATCCAGCAGCACTTGTTAATGGTGACCAAGGCACGGTACAATATACCATTACTACGCCTTGCGGTTCTACCGAAACAGTTGATGTAAACTTCATTTGTGTATCTTGTAGTGGTGCGGGTGCTGCTAACTCGGGTAGTTGGGATTAAAAATAAAGGAGTGCATTATAATGATGCCAAACAATCGCTAAGTTTTTAAAACATTTTACTGCGAATGTTCAAAAATAATCATTAGCTTTATAATAGGTTGTTAGACTAATATTTATATTTTACTTGTTGGTGTTTTTGAATTATGCTCGTAGCGGCGCAAGATTTTGCGCCGCTACGAGCATAATTCA
>JAHDBT010000045.1:12915-24266 GCA_020630215.1 Bacteroidota bacterium | reverse complement strand
TTAACCACATTTTACAATGGAAAATTTTGACTATTATAATCCTACCAGATTGATAAATGGAAAGGGCAAAGAAAAAGAAATTGGTACTATTTTATCAGAAGATGGCATTTCGGCGGTCTTAATATTGTATGGTAAAAATCATATTCAAAAATCAGGGCTTTTAGATGAAACGATAAAGCTTCTTGAAGAAAATAATATTCGATATACTTTATTTGGAGGCGTATCTTCTAATCCAGTTTTATCTCATGCACAAGCGGCTGTAATACATGCTAAAAAAAATAAGGTGAATGCGATATTAGCAATTGGTGGTGGTTCGGTAGTTGATGAAGGCAAAGCTATAGCGGTTGCAACAAAAATGGATTGTGAGGTATGGGATTTATATACTAAAACAAAGGCGGTTGGGGCATTGCCTTTATATGTTATATTAACCTTATCGGCAACAGCTAGTGAAATGAATTCGGGAACCGTATTAACAAATGAACAAACCAAGGAAAAATTTTCCTTTTCTTCCGTTCATGCCTTTCCTAAAGTGTCGATTGTAGCTCCTGAATTAACTTACAGTGTTCCTAGCAATTACTTTATCTATTCTGCTGTCGATGCACTATCACACGTATTAGAGGTTTACCTTACCGCAGAAACATTGCCTAATATTCAAAAAAGATTTATCGAAAATATTATACTAACAGTTATGGAAACGACAGAGCGAATTAGTGCTGATCCGAAGGATTATGATGCAAGAGCAGAATTTTCTTTAGCTGCTACTTGGGCATTAAATTCGCTTAGTACTTTAGGGGTGAAAAAATATTCTTTTCCCAACCACATGATTGAACACTCCTTGAGTGCCTTGTACAATGTGCCTCATGGAGCTGGATTAGCGGTTGTGATACCTGCTTGGATGAAATGGGGGGAAAAAAAATACCGTGAAAACTTGGAGCGATTGGCTAATAATATATTCCAGTTATCGACTTCTTTGGAGGCTATTGTAGCATTAGAAAATTGGTTTAAAAAAATAGGCGCACCAACTAGATTAGCAGATTTATTGATCGATAAAAATGATATTGAGAAAATTGCAGACAATGCTTATTTAACTTCTCGAAGATGGAGGATGACAGAAATTTATTCTCAAAAAGTGATAACAGATATCTTGCAATTAGCTTAGTTTGACTTTACTACTCCAGGGCACTAGTGACTTAGGATTTGAGTCGCTAGTATAATAGGGTTTATAAACAATACGAAGGTTAAGAAAGTGAAGTAAGTAATATATGTATGCAAATAGCGACCAACTAGAACCTTCGGGTTTATTATATCGGCTTTGCCTACAGCATTAAATATTTTGCTGAAAATTATGTCATTAATTTATTTTAATGGCGTAATTTTTTTATTTGTTTTTCAAACTTTTATTGTGGGTTAATACTAAGTGGTCTGTCAAGTCAATTATGTTAGTTGTTTTGGCGATTTTTGCTCCCTAGCGGCGTTGCAAATACTCGCCGTAGCTTAGGCTAGGCCTGCGTTTTGCGCCTTGCTAAGAAACAAAACTCACTCAAAAGCAACTTAACACTATTAACTTGACAAACCACTAAGTAAGTGAAGGAGAAAAAATAAAAAGGCTGCCCTATACAGGACAGCCTTAAAATATTTTTTTTTATCTTTTTTATTATTTTTCAAATTTAAAGATTAACAATTTCTATATTAAAAGGAGGAACCAAAGCGTTGATGCCAAATAAACCTCCAAATTGAGATTCGCATACAAAAAGGTATTCCGAACCATCATTAGCTAAATACCAAACTCCTGATGTATCATTTAAACCTGTAGTAACCATACTTCCTGTAGCGGTTGTGGTATTAGAAAAAACTAATTTGTATACCGTACCAACATTTTCTGGATTGCCAGTATCGTTGGAGGCATAATACAAGGTATTTTGACTGTCTACCCAAGTTATACCATCTACATTAATTTGTTCTCCAGACAAACCTGAGATGGCTACCTCCTGCATCGTACCAGGCGTTCCATTGCTTATGGGAATGTACCAAATTTTGAAACCTAGGTAAGCATAAAGTCCGCCATTATTATCATAAATTACACCGCCAAGATTACCATCTATAGCAGGGTCCCACTGAGAGGAAGTAAACCAACTATCATTGACATTACCTGTACTTGGGTCAACTTCAATAATCCGAGGATTAGCAAAATCACTTACATAATATTTGCCATCTACAATAGATACGGTATGCCCAACGGTGTTAGCAGGAAGGTTCCATTCGTCCGTTTTTTCACCACTTGCAATATTATACTGTACCAATTTGCTTGCTCCAGGAGCTCCTCCTGCAAAATCAGCATTATTAAGCAGGCTCAGTAATATGGTACCATCACTGGTTAAACCCCAACCTTGGGAAAACCCCGTTTCTGCTGATGCAAATAATTGTGCAGATGGGTTGGTTTGTGTTAAATCAAAAGACCGTATCGTACCATCACCCAAACCACTTAAAAACACCCTATTGCTTGCAATGACAATGTCTTCAGGGTAAAAGCTATCGCCACTAATTGTTAAACTATTAGGCACCTCAATACTTGGTGTATCGGGTGTATCGTCGTCGTCGTCCTTGCAGGAGGTAAGTAGTGTGATCGAAAAAAACGATAGGATAAAAAGAAAATTAATAATTTGTATTTTCATTGCTTGAATTATTTTTTCGTTAAATAATCTTGCAAAGTTATGCCTTCTAAAGCCTCCACTTATTATCCTTTAAATCCTAAATATTATAAAAATGGGAAATTACCGATTTGCTCGAAATTTTTCGGGGGTCGTGTCTGTGTGCCTAGAAAAGTATTTATAGAAGTTAGTAATTTCTTCAAAACCTGATTGGTAAGCAATTTCTTTTATAGATAATTCCGTATTTTTTAGTAATCGTTTTATTTGCCTGATACAAATTTCGTCAACAAATTCTTTTGCTGATTTATGGACGGCGTTCCTAATTATATTATTCAAAGTTTTGGTGCTCATTCCCATCCATTGGGCATAATCTTTTACCTTTTTTGTTTTGGTAATATTCGCCTCCATTAACTTTTGAACTTCAATAAACCCTTTGATGTATTTTCGCTGAAAATCTATTTTTTCTTTTTGTACTTTTATTCGGAATAGTTTGGTAATTAATATATGCAAAGCACTTCTAATAATGCCCATCTGAAAAACATCCTTTATTTCAAAATACTCTATTTTAATATGATTAATTAAATTATTCACATCCTTAAACTCTGCATCATTTAATTGAATTTTTGAGTTTCCTAACGATTCATTAAACAACAGCAAAGACTGCTGCAACTGAGCTGTTACAAGATAATCGACCAAAAATTCATCCGTAAAAACCAAAAGCGAACCTCTTAATTTATCATTTTTACAAAACTTATGAATTTGGTCTTTCCTTAAGGTGAGTAAAGTTCCTTTTGAACAGGGATAATCAATAAAATCAATGGTATGATAACCTGTTCCTTCTTCAATAAAAAGAATTACAAAAAAATCAACCTTATGATGTTCTTCAATAGAATGGTCTAAAAATTCCCCTTCAAATAATTGTGCTAATTTAACAATATCAAATTGAGCATTTGAATTGGTTCTGTTTTGAAATTTTATATGCTTGACATTTTTCATCATCTTTTTTAGAATGACACACCGCATTGGTATAGGTAGCCTTGTAAATTTTTGCTGAACAGGAATAGGGTATGCAATGGGTGCGCCTCGAATGAGAATTGCTACAAAACGCCCTCCAAAGGTAGCGTTTTATTGCGGAAATTACAATGTACTTGTTTGCAAAGTTAGGGGTAGGGTAATTGCTAGGGCTACCTTATATTGCCAACAATATTATCACCGAAAATTCGGGTCGTTATGCTGGTGGAATTATGATTGCTTATTGTGAGGGAATGACTTTGGAAAATAATGTCATTTCTTATAATTATACGACTGGAAATTTTGGTGGCGGCGGTGGTATTTATGTTGATTGGGAAAGCATAAATATTATCAACAATACCATTGTCAACAATCATTCGGATGGTACAGGTGGTGGGCTGTGCATTACGGGCAATGCTGGTGTGATTAAGAATTGTATTATTTATGGCAATACAGGAAATGGCAATACCGCAACCAATGAGCCTGTTATTAGAAAACGTTTTGAAGGTAATCCCGATGTAAGCTATACTAATATTGAAGGTGGATGGGATGGGGAGGAAATTATGGATGCCTTACCTTTATTCATAGATACCATCCAATTTAAATTAAGCGTATTAAGTCCTTCTATAGATGCTGGCGATCCAGATCCTATTTATTTTGATCAGACCTTAGAAGGCAATCTCAATATTGTTTTATTGCCTGCCCAAGGCTTCCTTCTCAATGATATGGGGGCTTATGGAGGTCCTCACTATCAAGTCTACGAAGCCCCTATAGATACACCACCTGTTGGTTTTGCATTTAATGCCTCCTCTACTGGCCCAAATTTTGATTTAAAATATGCTAATGGACTCCTCGAAATTAAAATGGATAAAAGTGAGTATATTTGCCCAGCCGTGAGGCTGGACCGGGCGTTCTTTTTTTGTAAAAAAAAGAACGCAGGGTCAAGCGTCTCGCTTGAGCCAAACGGGTTTAAAGCCTCCCGGCTTGTAGCAAAAAAATTAGATGCCTGTAATTAAATAGATAAAATAATAAATATGGAAATGCACAAAACCTAATGTGGTTGAGTATACCTTACAAACGTCTTCTGAAAAAAGCCTAGTGACTCAAAACTTAAGTTTTGAGCCACTAGGAATAGTATACCTCATTTAATTTCGTAAGACCATAATGATTCAATACGCAGGTATTTTAGCTAGTAAAGGTATACTATTCCTTTTAAACGACTTTTACATTGGACTCTTGAATAAAAACAACAAATTTTAAAGCATAAATAAATCAATAGCATGAGAAATATTAAATACTTATTAGCAATTATCTTTTTATTATTTTCCATGTACACTAAGGCACAATACTGTACTTCGGACAGCCGATTTACAGAAATACAATATTTTGATAATAGTGAAATTATCACTATTACAGACGTAGTTTACGGCACTGCCAACGACTGGGAAGGCAATCCGCAAGATTTATTAATGGATGTTTGGTATCCTTCGGGGGCAAATGAAACTTTAAGCGAACGCCCCTTTATATTATTAATTCATGGTGGGGGCTTTACTAGTGGCAACAAAAATTTCATGAGTCTTGAATGTAGGAGGTTTGCACAAAAAGGGTATGTGGCTGCAACCATTAATTACCGTTTAGGGTGGGATGGAAATGATCCGTTTGGAGTTATTTTAGCAGCTTACAGAGCGCAACAAGATGCGATGGCAGCTTTGAGATATATAGTGGACAATGCTAATACCTACGAAATTGATACCAATTGGGTGTTTATTGGTGGGGTTAGTGCAGGTGCCATCACTTCTTTAAATACTATTTTTATTAATGAAACAGAATGGGAATCGGTCTTTCCTAGTATTATATCTGACTGGGGTAATTTAAATACTTCTGGAAATAGTTTAACCAACACATTCGATATAAAAGCCGTGTATAATGATTGCGGTATGGCTTTTGACGTGGGCATTAATCCAGCAGATATGGTCCCCATTATTTCGTTTCACGGATATTTGGATAATATAGTTCCAATTGGTACCGCTGATGGAACAATAGGTTCGGCCGTTATTCATGACTTATTATTAGCTAATGGCGTGTGTTCAGAGTTAACCGTAGATTCTTTAGGTGGGCATTGTCCGCATCCAGGAGATTTTAGAGTAGAAAGGGCGGCTTGTTTTTTCAAAAATATTTTTTGTAATACTTGTACTAGTAATTATTTTACAGAAGAAATACCCGCCAATTGCTCAACAAATACGGGCGGAGATTTCAAGGTGCAATTGAATTTATTTTTAGAAGGTCCTTACGATGCCGCTACTGGCCTAATGCGTACCGACTTACAAGCCAATGGCCTAGTACCTACCATGCAACCATTTTCTGCTATGCCCTGGAATTATCAAGGTACAGAGTCTCTAGCTAACTCTGCTGATTTTCCTGCGGATATGGTAGACTGGGTATTAGTAGAACTTCGGGATGCAACAAATAATTTTTCCATTATTGAACAAAAAGCCGCACTATTACTGACAGATGGTTGTATAGTTGATATTAATGCTACTGTTGGAGTCACTTTCCCTACCTTAGCAACAACTGCCAATTATTACGTTTCAGTGAAAGCACGTAATCATTTGGCCATCATGAGCAGTTCAGCAATCAGCCTTCCTAATACCACCCCCTTCCATCTATCCAACAGCAACAATGTATTGGGTGGTCCTAGCCAGCTAACCCAAGTCAATACAGGTATATATGCTATGGCAGCAGGCGATTTTGATGGCAATGGATTTGTTACCGTAGCTGATTTTAACCGTTATATAACACAAGTTAGTAGTGTTAATATGTATGCCTACGGTGATGCTACAACAGATGGCAATGTGACTGTAGCTGACTTTAATATTTACCGCCCCAATGCTAGTAAAATTGGCATCGCACAAATTAGGTATTAAGTAAATAAAAAAACAAACTGCACTTTTTCCCATACAAAAAAAAACAAGCCCTTTATTTCCACTCAATTGATTTCAATAATAAACATGGTGAAATGTAATAATACTTTCTTTAGACGCTTAAAGTTCTGGCAAAAAAAATTTTTTTTAGACATATCACTTTAAAATTCTTACGTTTTTCTTGAAAAATGTGTTGCAGAAAGGTCTGTTAATGTGCTTGGATTAACTATGGCTATCAATGTTTATTTTTTCCTATCCCAATGGCTGTTTGCAGTTGGCTTTTTTTGGGGAAGGTGTTGGAAATTGCTACTCCGCATAATTAGGCGTAGGATCGGTATCAGTAGGTAAAATTAAATAGTAGTCGTAGCCCATTATCAAATCAAGAGCGGTGGGTTCAAAAGGTCGTACCATAAAGTTGGTTGCATCTATTTTCATTATTGTTGGATTGTTTTTTTTATTTTTCTACTTTTTTTGCAGCCGTTTTGGATACCTTGCGCCATGTACTGTTACGCTTGATAGCACCTTTTCTATTGCTTGTAAATCGGCGGTTGAAAGCTTAACAGACTTAGCACTTATATTTTCTTCTAAATGGGGTATTTGGGTAGTGCCTGGAATTGGGGAGATATAGGGCTTTTGCGCTAAGGCCCAAGCCAAGGCTATTTGTGCATTTGTTGTATTTTTTTGAATGGCAATTTTGGAAATAGCTTTCACCAAAGTTTGATTGCGTCTTCGGTTCTCTTCTGAAAAGCGAGGAACGACATTTCTAAAATCGGTGCTGTAAAAGGTAGTATGCTCATCAATCGTTCCCGTTAAAAATCCTCTTCCCAATGGACTAAATGGCACAAAACCGATTCCCAATTCTTCTAAAGTTGGGAAAATTTCTTTTTCAGGTGCTCGCCACCACATCGAGTATTCACTTTGCAATGCGGTTAAAGGTTGAACGGCATGTGCTTTGCGTATATCCTCAACACCTGCTTCGCTCATCCCAAAATATTTTACTTTACCTTCCGCAATTAAATCTTTTACGGTTCCAGCAACCTCTTCAACAGGAACATTTGGATCTACTCGATGCTGGTAAAACAAATCAATCACATCTGTTTGCAAAAGCTTTAAAGATCTTTCGGCAACGGCTCTTATCCGTTCGGGATGACTGTCTAAACCTAATTTACTAGTTCCATTTTTAAAACCAAATTTAGTTGCCAATACCACTTTATCTCTTTTAGATTTTAAGGCTTTTCCTACTAATGCTTCATTAACTCCTTGGGCATAGGATTCTGCTGTATCAAAAAAGGTAACCCCTAATTCATACGCTTTTTGAATAAGCTTAATGGCTTCCGCTTCGTTTGATGCGGGTCCATAACCATAACTTAAACTCATACAACCCAAACCAATTTCGGAAACTTCTAAACCATAATTTCCTAATTTTCTTTTTTGCATTTTTATTTTACTTTTTGAAGGTTAAATTAACGACTCAATATTAGCATTGCTAGCAACGCAAACTCGGATAGAAAAAACTTGGTGGCACAAACGGTCAACGCTTTGGTTTACTAATATTTTGATATATTTTAGTATTAATTATGCTCATCCGTTTTATTTTTTTTCTTTACGTAAAATTTTCTCCATTTTACGACCTCTTGCCAATTCATCAATCAGCTTTTCCATACGTCTGCATTGTTTATACAATTCAAATTCATCCTCTATTTCTTCAATTCGATAACCACAAACGACTCCTTTAATCAAGTGTGCGTTTGGATTTATTTTAGCTTTTTGAAAAAATGTTCTATAAGTTGCTTTTTCATCAATAAGTGCTTGCAAAGCATCTTGATCAAAACCAGTAAACCATTTAATTACTTGGTTGAATTCTTCTTTTGTTCTACCATTTTTCTCCAATCTATTCAGGTAAAGTGGATAAATGGTTGCAAATATCATATTGGCAACCTTTTCATTTTTTTCGGCTGTAACTTTCATTTTTATTTGGTTTTGAGTGATTGGTGTTGACGTTTAGTATAAGAATAGTAGCTGGTTTCGTAAGCAGAATATTTCAATTTACTGCCAATTTTATTGCGGTCTACAATCTGCATATTTAATAATATTTAGGCTATTATTTTTATACACTATTAGGCACTTTATTGCTTTTCTTTTGATTGTGAAATGTACATAATACTTGTCCATTTTCTATTTCTGTTTGTCCACCTTTTGAATGAGGGAAAACATGGTCGGCTTGATAATTATTCCAACTTACTATTGCTTCTTTTTCATGCTTACCTTCTGCTAAACACTCTTGACACAATCCTTTGTCTCTGCGGTAAATTTCAATTCTTTGTGCTTCATTAAAGGCTCTTTGTTTATCTTTTGGTCTAATCTCTATATTATTTTCTATTAAATATTCAAAAAACAATTGTCTTATTATTCTATCTCTTGTTTGTAAATTAACGATACTTTGTTGTCGATTATTACTGAATGCCATTATATCATTATCAGTTGCATCATTTCTCCACCATCTTTGATAAAAAGAATAAAAGAATTCTCTTATAGTTTTTTTTTCAGCTTCTCCGATTGCATAATTATTCTTTAAATGTCTTACTAAAAGATAAAATGAAATAATAAAATACTCAACACTTAATTCTTTAATGACTTTATTATCGCCACTAATCATTGGGTCGTTTTTAAATATTTCGACAATTAAATTTAGAACTGAAATTGTGTTTTTTACAAATTTTTCATTTTCTAAATCATTATTTCCAACACCATCTTCTTTAATGTAACGTTCTATAAAATCATTTACATTTTTATCTTTCAGATCTATATATTCATTTGCTTCTTCTAAAATTAAAAACCGAGATAGGAATTTTAAATGTTCCATTCTTTTATTGCTCTTATTGAGCATTTTGAAAAAAGTATGTTTATTTGGGTTTTCATCTATCGGCAAATACTTTTCGTAATCAAAAGTTATATCATCACTATATTTGACAACTACGTTTCTTGATAAACTTGAAAGTTTTGCGTGTGCAATTTCCATAAAGTTCAGCGTTTCTCCTTGCTGAAGTCTCCAAAATATTTCTGTTGCTATTTTCTGATGTTCATTATTTTTGGGGTCGTCAATGCTTTTTACAATATCAGCTGTAAATTTAATTTCACGGTCAATAAATCTACGCAGTTCAGAAGATAAATCTTTATAATACTTATCCCCTAAATCGGGATGAATATCGTTTAAACTGTTTGGAAGAGAATATTCATTATTAAAAAAACTTTGAACAGTTGTAATTCTTTGTTGTCCGTCAACAATTTCATGAACGGTTTTGTCGTCAGAGATTCGGACTTCTCTAATTACTAATTTTGGCACATAATATCTTCTAAACAAACTATCCATTAAAGATTGTTTCTTTTCTTTGCTCCAAACCGTTTTTCTTTGATAAGGTGGTCTCGTTATAAATTCATCTGTGTATTTATGAAAATCTTCAATGTTATAATCTTTTGAGATTACTAAATATTCTTGTTTTGGATTAAATGCCATTCTGTTTATTTTTATTATGTCCAACTTATTTAAAACCGCAACTCCTCCAACAGTTGCGTATATATCGACTATCCCTCTCTCATCAACTCACCTGAGTTAAAAATGGATAGCCAACAACTTACCACACTCTCCTACTATTACCATTTACAAATGATTATAATTGTTTGTAAGTAAATAAAGGACTTAGCATTAGAAAAACATGTTCCAACTTACAAAACGAGTAACCGTTTTAAATTATCCCTAAAATTAAAATATTTTTTCAAGGTAGACAAGCTTTGGTAATATTATTAACAAGAAACACCAATCTTAAATTCAATTCGGCAAAATATGCTTAATTTTTTTGATTATTTCTATATTCATTTTTCTTTTTTTTCATGAATGCTGAAGGCTACGCTTTTATTCTAGCCTTTTTTTCTTTTTGCAACTATCACCAAGCAACGCTTTCCTATTAAATTTACCACCAAACTATAAAAAATGCTAAGTAGGAATCTTGATATTTTTGCCAACACAATGGAGCTTGTTTTTCTTTAATGCTTGTGTTTATATTTTTTTCAATACCACTAAACTCTATCCAAGTTTCGTTTTCAGATGGGTCCATTCCCCATTCTTTTTTTGAAGGTAAATAATACTTTTTCTCTGAATGATCGAAGCTAATAAATTTTTCTAAGTTTAAATAATAGCCTTTTATGGCTTTTTCATAAATGGGATTAAAACTTGCTTTGTATTGATAAGGGATAAACAAGGAAACTAATAAACATAGAGCTTGAGAAACTTTACCAAGTTCTATTTTATTAAATTTTGAGATAGCACTTTGATAGTAAAGTAAGGGGAATTGTTTGTTTTTTACTTTTTCCAACTTCTCTTTCAACGAGTCATTTCTATTTGGACCAATCCAATTGTTTATTGGGTCTGAAGAAATTTCGGGATCGTACAGGTAAAATTTATACGCTAATTCTAAATGAATGAATTGCTTTGTATGCTTCTCTTCAATAATAAAATCAATTTCCCCTATCGTTCTTTTATCTTCAATTAACTGAACATTTTCATAAAGCACTTGGTAATTGGTAGATGATTTAATTAATTCATCAGGAATAAAGTCCGAATAATAGGGGTCTGGACCACAATGAAAAAAAAATCTTCCCCTGCAAGTTCTACCGTTTCGCCCTCCTTTTTTGCCGTTTCACCCATTTCCATAGTATACAATCGTTAAACATGCCGTTAATTTGCAGCATACCATTAAGGAAAAAGGCACAACAT
>JAHDBT010000045.1:0-12815 GCA_020630215.1 Bacteroidota bacterium | reverse complement strand
CACAACATCCTTTGATAAAGACAATCAAAATATTTAATCAATTAATAAAATCAATCATCATGAAAAAGCAAATTAAATTAATCGCAGCATGGGCATTATGTCTTTCTATTATTTCTTTATCGGCATTTACAACCGCTAATAGTACTAACAATAAGGAAACAGCAGATAAAACTGCTATACAGGTAGCTGCAAATGAAAAGAAAGACAAAAAAGAGAAAATACAGGTATTACTAGTAGGCACGTTCCATTTTAACAACCCAGGAATGGACGAACACAATACCGAAATAGACGATGTGTACTCCAAAAAACGCCAAAAGGAAATTGACGAAATGAATAAGGGGTTTGCAGATTTTAAGCCTAATAAAATTTTTACAGAGATGCCTGCCGCTGCTCAAGCACACGAAGACAGTCTATATGCCCAATATTTAGCAGGTAATTTTAAAATTAAAGACCATAAAGATGGTCGCAGTGAACGTTTTCAAGTAGCTTATAAATTAGGTAAACAACTAAAACATGAGCAACTTTATGCCACAGATGCAGAAGGACTTTGGTTAGGGAGTGCGGTAAAAGGAGTAGCAGAAGAGTTAAATATGGATTTTTATGCAGAGGATATGAAAAAGGCCGAAGCTTCAATTATAAAAGAGGACAGCCTAATGAGATTGCATACCATGAAAGAAATTATTTACTGGCACAATACCGAAGAAGCATTGATGGACAACCACAACTTTTATGTTGCCGTTTCGCCACGAGTAATTACTGGCGAAGACGACGGTAAATCCCTCTACTACCACAACGAAGAAAACGACGGACACTATGTACGCATCGACGAAAACTATATTGGCGCAGAATTAACCGCCGAATGGTATACCCGCAACATTAAAATTTATTCCAACATTTTAAAACATGTAAAAAAAGGGGAAGATAAACGTATATTTGTATATTACGGCCAAGCACATATCCGCATCCTAAAACATCTTTTTGAAGACAATCCAGATTTTGAAGTAGTGGATGCTTTGGAGTATTTGAAGTAGGGTTTTGTTAAAGGTTTTAGGGGTAAAGTTTTTTTTTAAAAACCTAAAACCCAATGAGCAACAGCATAACTAATTAAAAAAATCATGAACAATAATTATTTTAAACCTTCGCATTTAGCATGGCTTATTCCATTCGTTTTAGTGTGGATAAGCTATGCCAATATGTATTTCTCTAGTTTTTTTTCTGGGCGAGAACATTTTTCTTGGGAGGTTATTTTTGTCGATTCTTTAATCCTATTATTGCTATGGGGAATTACGCATTTGGCAATAAAAAAAAGAAGCGAAAAAGGAAAGCATTTGAGTATTATATTTTTCATCTTTTTACTGCTTGTATTAACGCTACTTAATTTGGTTTTTTATTTGGCGCATAAACAATACTTAATTGTTTGGTATGAATTAACAGGCAGTTTAAGTTGGTTGCATGTAATTATAAATGTAAGTAGTGGTTTAATGACTAGTTTTGTAATTGTTTCCGTGCAGTATTTTTTATTTTATCAAGAACAATTTACACAAGCATCTATGACAGCAGCTAATTTAGAAAAAGAAAATTCCAAGGCACATTTAAATGCTTTGCAGACACAGGTAAATCCACATTTTTTATTTAATAACCTCAACACTTTACAATCTTTAATTAATAGCGATAATACCAACGCACAAAATTTTTTAATAGAATTATCGCAATTGTACCGCTATTTACTTAATAAAAAAGATATGGAAGTTGTGCCATTGAGTGAGGAAATTGTAGTTGCCAAAAAATTTAATTATTTAATTCAACAACGTTTTGGCAGTAATTACCAATGCGAAATTAAAATAAGCGACGCAGAAAAAAATAATTTTTATTTACCGCCTTTTACCCTACAAATGCTACTAGAAAATGTAATTAAACACAACCGTATTGATGATGAACACTTGGTAACTTGCACCATTAAATCGAGCAACGGAAATTTAGAAATAAGCAATAATTTAATGCCTAAAAATTCTGCTTACGAATCGAATAATATTGGTTTGGAAAATTTGCGTAAACGTTATAAGATATTGTCTGACAAGGAGATAAGTATTTTTAAAGATGAAAATAAATTTGTGGTTACCGTACCCTTACTTCAAATAAATAGCTATTAAAATGATTAAAACTTTAATTGTAGAAGACGAAAAAGCTGCTTACGAAAACTTAAAACGTTTTTTAGAAATAATTGATCCAAGCATTAAAATAACAGCATGGCTAAAAAGCGTAGATACAACCGTAGAATGGCTAAAAAATAACGACGCTCCTAATTTGATTTTTTTAGATATACAATTAAGTGATGGAAATAGTTTTGAAATTTTTGAGCAGGTAAGCATTAACAGTCCTATTATTTTTACCACCGCTTACGATCAATACGCCCTAAAAGCGTTTGAATTACACAGCGTTGATTATTTATTAAAACCCATCGCAAAAGATAGACTAGCAAAAGCGGTAGATAAATTTAAAGAAACTCAAAAAACACCCAGTAATAATTTATCGGAAATTAATTTGTTAATAGAAAAATTAAAAAAAGAAGAAAATTACAAAGACCGTTTCCTAGTAAAAAAAGGCACGCAATTAATTAGCATTCCTATAGAAAAAATAGCCTATTTTTTTGTAGATGAAATTACTTTACTCACTACTACTGATGGCAAAAAATTTACCATTAATTTTTCTTTAGATAAACTCAACGAATTATTAAATCCCAAACATTTTTTTCGCTTAAATAGAAAAGTAATTACCCATTACCAAGCCATTAATTACATTGCCCGTTATTCTGATGCGAAATTAAAAGTAATGCTGCAACCAGAACCTAATTTCGACATTATTATTAGTAAAGAAAAAGCAAGTAAATTTAAAAAATGGTTGGAATAAAAAAAAAGCGACTACTATTAAAAATAGTAGTCGCTTTTAAGGTTAATGGACTTGTTACTTTCACGAATGCTATAATTAACGAGAGCGAGTCATTTGTATATCGCTAGATAAATAAGCAGTTTTATTTTTTTCATCGTACACTATGACTACCTTTCTCGAAGTTGTTACCATCTTTTCAATTGCAGGGAGCATATCAATGTGGTAAAACATGGTTACAAAATTATTTTTATCCAAAGCTGTAGTATTACCTAAATCTTTAGCACTATCGGTATAAAAATTAATGGTTCCTATTTGTTGGTCTTTGCTCGAATAAAGGTGCATATAGCAAACTGCCTTTTGCTTATCGGCATAGGGGTTAGACGGGAAATCGATACGGTAATTGCTAACATTTAATTTTTCTTCGTGTGTGTTTAATTCAATGTTACTTGCTATCGTATTAGACTTATTTTTGCTACTGTTTGGTATTTGTGTTTTGGATAAACTGTTCGTAGCAGTTTGCTTAGTAAATTTATTGTTTAAGTTTTTTGTTGACTTTAACGACCGCTGCGCCGATAAGTTCTGGCTGCAAAAAAGAGCGAAACACAAAAATAAAAGTAGTTTTATTTGATTAGTCATTGTATGTTTTGTTTGATGGTTATTTTATATAATATTTCATATTATTGTCGCTATCATTTTGGTGATACAATTGCAAAAATAGAACTATTTTTTTAATAATGATAGCAGGCGGTAGGTAATTTAATGACGACAACAATTACTCCGATGTCTGTATGCTGACCTAAAGCAGCTTGCTTTCCTAAACTTTAGGCAATGAAGATACGTTATACTAGCAAACCAAATAAAAAAAGAATGCATCAAAATAATTTAGTGTGGATAATTTTTTTGAGTTTATGCCTTAGTGCTTGTTCTCAAAATAAACATGCAGGACAAAAAGCACAAGTTGCTACTATTGAGCAAGAACTTGTAAATAATGCGAGTGTTGAGCAAGTTCCAACACAAAATGAGGATTTGCCTTTTGAGAAAGTATTTAAAACACATAATGAATGGAAGGCACAGCTTACTGCTGAGGAATATTATATAACCCGTCAAAAAGGAACAGAACGTGCTTTTTCGGGTAAATATTGGGACAATAAAGCAAAGGGCGTTTACACCTGTGTATGTTGTGAACTGCCGCTGTTTAATTCTGAAACCAAATTTAAATCGGGCACAGGCTGGCCAAGTTTTTGGGGACCTATTGCACCGCTTCATGTAAATGAAGAACGAGATAATAGTTATGGCATGACACGAGTAGAGGTACTGTGCAATCGTTGCGACGCACACCTAGGACATGTTTTTGATGATGGACCTCAACCTACTAATATGCGGTATTGTATTAACTCGGCTTCTCTAAAATTTGATGAGGAAAAATAACAAAGCCTCCTAAAACAAAAAGGAAAGCACAGTAAAAAAAATACGATATGGCTTTTCTTCCTTCAATAGTTTGAAGCAAGAAAGGCGCATATCGTATTTAACCTATATTTTGTATTATAATGGAGGTTGTAGATTTAACCTAATAATTCTTCTGGTGTTTTAAAAAGACGTTGCTCACCAAGGCGAACTTTCCTTCCTTTTACAGTAGAATACACATCGAGCAACTCATTATTAGGTTTGTATTTAATTAATAATTTACGAGCTTCCTGGTAAGTTAATTTGTTTATCGTAGCTAAGTCATCAGCCATTTGTTGTAAAGATAAATAATAAAAATTCATATTAAGTAATTTTAAAGATAGGTAAGTATAGTTTAAAACATCTTAAGTATAAACAACGATAAATTTCCCATTTAATCATTCATTTACATAGTCTGTAAATCAACAATTAGAGTGAAAATTTTAAAGGAAATATACTAATATTCATATACTATACTTGCCAAAAAGATGAATAAAATTAATGGGTACTGAGATAAAAAGGTGAGAAACTGTTTATATGTTATTTCGATTTACGGGTGTTATTGTTTATGGGAAGCTGTGTGGGAGAGTGGGTTGTAGCGGGAAGCGTAATAATTTATTTTTTTTGTGATTTCATATGCTCTTAAGCATTGATTATCACAAAGTTAGCGATGTTATTTGTGAATTCCTAGGAAATTTTGATATTATTTGCACAATTGTGTCAAAAATTGTCGTTTTGACAGCAATTATAACAAAACATAAGCATTTTTTTAATTGGTTTTTACAAATTTTATTTGTTTTTATGTTTTTGTTTACTTTGTAATTGCATTTTGTTTCTATTTCAAATTCTTTATTCAAGAAAAGCCTTACTACTTTTGTGCTATTATTTTAATGGTAATTACTGAAATAATTGTGCCAAAAAACAACCATATATTATTAGTACATTAATTGATTTATAATATAAAAAATATGCAACAGCTTTCTTTTTACCCATGCCTACTACTTTATATAGTAGTTACGGTTTTTTTTTCCAACAAAATACATGCTCAAGAAACCACTAATCCGTTGCCCGATACGCTTCAACTTATTCCCACACAACAACTTTCGGATATTGTAATAAGTGATACTCGAATTAGAAGTTTACATAATTATACCAGTCTTAATTCGCAAGTCATTCAACTTCAAGACGAACGACATATTGTACAAGCTATTAACACCATTCCGGGCGTGTTTATGCACACTGGCGCATTAAATACCAATCGAATAACTATTAGAGGCATTGGTAATCGTTCGCCTTTTTCTACCACTAAAATTAAAGCCTATTTAAACGATATTCCGCTAACAAATGGTATTGGCGAAACAAGCATCGAAGATATTGATTTGAGCATTGTTAATAAAATTGATGTGTGGAAAGGACCAACTGCAAGTCGTTATGGTGCGGGTTTAGGCGGTATGATTCACCTACAAACGACCGATAAAAACAATATTAACAGCGAAGTATCAGTAAGCTCCCATGCAAATTTTGGAAGTTACGGCTTGCGTAGGTTCGTAAACGAATTGTACTATGGCGATGCCAAAAAAGAAACAATGAGTTATTTAAATTATAGCCTAATGCACAGCAACGGCTACCGAGCAAATAACGAATACGATAGAACGGCTGTTACTTTTCTCAATCAGTTTAAGGTAGGTGACGGACAGCTCTCTTTTTTATTAAATTATACCGATTTAAAAGCTTTCATTCCTAGCTCCCTCAATGCCACCGATTTTATAGAAGAGCCAACTAAAGCCGCTTTTACTTGGGGCAAGGTTAAAGGCTTCGAAGACTATAATAAATACCTCGTTGGTGCCAATTACCAAACCAATGTACGAGAAAGCATCGACTTTTCCTTATCCTTAAATATGTCTAGCAGAGATAGCTACGAATCTCGCCCCTTTAATATTTTACTCGAAAACAGTTTGGCATTTACCGCCAGGGCTACCCTTAGTACAACCGAACAAATACACGATAAGTTGAAAATGCAAGTAGGAACCGAAATTTTTGGCGAACGCTACAACTGGGAAACCTACGAAACCCTAGAAGGAATGCTAGGGACTGCATTAAGCATCAATAAAGAAAAACGCCAATATCAAAATTATTTTGCCGAACTAGGCTACCAGTTTTCTAGTCAACTAAATGCCAAAGCAAGCATTAACTTTAACAATACAAGCTATAACCTAGCCGACAGATTTACGCCCGATAGCTTAGACTTATCTGGCATCTATACCTTTGAAAATGTACTGTCGCCCCGATTTATTATAAGTTATACGCCTAATAACAAAATGCAAGTGTATGCCAGCGCAAGTCATGGGTTTTCGCCGCCTACGCTAGAAGAAACCCTTACACCCGACGGAGAAATTAACCCCGATATACAACCCGAAAAAGGATGGAGTTTTGAGCTAGGAAGCAGAGGGCGTTTGCTACAAAATAAATTGCAGTACGAATTGAGCTTATATGCCATGACGGTAAACGATTTGCTCGTTGCACGCCGTACCGCACTCGACCAATACGTAGGCGTAAATGCAGGGCAAACCCAACACAATGGACTAGAAGCGACACTAACATACGACTTTGTGAAAGCCGCCAATCAACAACTTTCCTTACAAGCCAGCTATAACTATCAAGCCTACACTTTTACCGATTTTGTAGACGACGATAACGATTACTCAGGTAATGATTTAACAGGTACCTCGCCACATTTGTTCAATTTATTTTTACTAGGCAACTACAAAGGCTTCTACGGAAACCTACACTATCAATATGTAGATGCCATGCCGTTGCGAGATGATAACACCATTTATTCGACTGCCAATTTTGTAGTAAACAGCAAATTGGGTTATCAATTTAATATTAGCGAAGCTTGGTTTTTGGATGTGTATGCAGGCATGGCCAATATTACCAACGAAACTTATGCCGCTATGTACCTGATTAATGCAAGCAGTTTTGGCGGTGCTGCCCCTCGTTATTATTATCCAGGATTGCCCAGAAATTTTTATGGAGGCTTATCTATAAAGATTAAATTGTAAGAATGGTACTGACTTTGCTAGATTAAGCTCAACTAGGCAATTACATCAGCCGAAAAACTGACAGCGCAGCGTTCTGACAGCGAGCGCAGCGAATGTTCTGACTACTAACCACTATAAAATGGCTCATTTATTGCCAAAAATCTAAAACAAAGGCACTTTAGTATATTTAATGCTTTATAAAGCAAAATATAACGCACAGATGTTTAGCTATTTGAGTAAAAACCCGTAATTTTGTCCCCCTATGGAGAATATTAGAAATTTTTGTATTATTGCACATATTGATCACGGTAAAAGTACCTTGGCCGATAGACTGTTGGAAACAACCAAATCGGTGAACGAACGGAAGATGCAAGACCAGTTATTAGATAATATGGACTTGGAGCGAGAAAGAGGGATTACCATTAAAAGCCATGCGGTACAAATGGACTTTACCCGTGATGGGCAAAAATATGTATTAAACTTAATTGATACACCAGGACACGTTGACTTCTCCTACGAAGTCTCCCGGTCTATTGCTGCTTGCGAGGGAGCTTTATTATTAGTAGATGCAGCACAAGGAATTCAAGCACAAACCATTTCTAACTTATATTTAGCTATTGAAAACGACCTAGAAATTATTCCTGTTATCAATAAAATTGATATGGCAGGAGCGATGATTGAGGACGTGAGCGATCAGATTGTAGATTTAATAGGCTGTGACGCAGAGGATATTTTACAAGCAAGTGGTAAAACAGGGCTAGGCATTGAGGAAATTTTTGATGCTATTATTGACCGAATTCCTGCTCCTGAAGGAGATCCTGAAGCACCATTACAAGCTTTAATTTTTGATTCGATGTTTAATCAGTTTAGAGGGGTAATTGCTTATTACCGTATTTTAAACGGCACGGTGCATAAAGGAGAAAAAGTAAAGTTTTTTAATGTAGGTACCGAATACGAAGCCAACGAAGTAGGGGTATTGCGCTTAGACTTAGAGCCACGAAAATTTGTAGCCGCTGGCGATGTGGGTTACATTATTACAGGTGTAAAAGATTCTAAAGAAATTAAAGTAGGAGATACCATTACCTCTTTCGAAAACCCTTGCGAAGCAGGAATTGATGGTTTTGAAGATGTAAAACCAATGGTATTTGCGGGCATCTATCCTATTGAAAACGAGGACTTTGAAGACCTGCGAGATTCGCTAGAAAAGTTGCAACTCAATGATGCATCTTTGGTGTTTCAGCCAGAATCATCTGCCGCTTTAGGATTTGGTTTCCGCTGTGGTTTCCTAGGTATGTTGCACCTCGAAATTGTGCAAGAACGCCTAGACCGAGAGTTTGAAATGCCTGTAATTACTACGGTACCCAACGTAAGTTATTATGCTACAACGAAGGGTAAAAACGCTGCTAGAACCTTGGTAAACAATCCTTCGGATTTACCCGACCCAACTACCTTAGAAAAGGTAGAGGAACCCTTAATTACTGCACAAATGATTACAAAACCCGAATTTATCGGCTCTATTATGAATTTGTGTATAGACAGAAGAGGAAGGTTTGTAAACCAAGTATATTTAACTGAAGATAGAGTAGAATTAACCTTCGACCTTCCCCTAGCTGAAATTGTATTTGATTTTTACGATAAACTCAAATCCTTATCCAAAGGATATGCCTCTTTCGATTACCAAGTATCTGGTTTTCAAGAATCGGATTTGGTGAAGCTCGATATTTTATTGAATGGCGAACGAGTAGATGCTTTTTCCAGTTTAATACACCGTTCTAAAGCCGCCGATTTTGGTCGCCGATTGTGTAAAAAATTAAAAGAATTGTTGCCTCGTCAGCAGTTTGTAATTGCTATACAAGCAGCTATTGGAGCTAAAATTGTGGCAAGAGAAACCATTAGTGCCATGCGTAAAGATGTAACCGCTAAATGTTATGGTGGTGATATTACTCGTAAACGTAAACTACTAGAAAAACAGAAAAAAGGTAAAAAACGAATGCGTCAGGTAGGCTCCATTAATGTACCCCAAAGCGCATTTATACAAGTGCTAAAACTAAATGATTAATTTTTAGTCGCCAACTTTTTGTTGTGCTTTTTACTAAGAAAAGGGCAAATGTTAACAGGATAAAACTGCTAACATTTGCCCTTTTTTAATAAGGAACACTAAAAAGATACGCTTCCTCCAATATCTTGGAACGAGCAAATTTCAAGAATCAAACATTTTTCCCTATCTTGGAAAATAGAAACAAAAACAAGATACCATGAAAGCAAATCACTTAAAATATTTAGCCGTATTAACAGGGCCGTTTTTTGCCTACATTTCCTTTACCTATACAGGTTTATGGACTTTTGCCTTGCCACTCTATGCATTTGGCCTAATTCCTATTTTGGATATGTTTTTTAAAGGCGATACCCAAAATATGACCGAAGTAGAAGAATATATGGCCAAAAAAGATCCCATTTACGATTGGTTATTGTGGATGATAGTGCCTATGCAATACGGTATTCTTTTGTACTTTTTATATTCCGTTAGTCAGCCCAATTTAACTTGGTTCGAAATTAGCGGACGCATTTTGTCGATGGGTATTGCCTGCACTACTTTTGGTATTAATGTAGGACACGAACTAGGACACCGTGCTACCAAACACGAACAAACAATGAGCAAAGCCTTGTACCTAACTACCCTGTATATGCACTTTTTTATTGAGCATAACCGAGGTCATCATAAGCGAGTTGCAACGCCCGAAGATCCTGCTTCTTCTCGTTATGGCGAAATCGTGTATACCTTTTGGTTAAGATCGGTTGTAGGTGGTTATACTTCTGCTTGGCAATTAGAAACAGAACGATTAAAAAGACGTGATTTGGCTTTCTTCTCTGTACACAATGAAATGATTTGGTACCATGTTATCCAATTGGCTTTTGTAGCACTGATTGCGATGGTTTTTGGACTACCAGTAATGGGCTATTTTCTGGCAGCAGCCTTTATAGGTTTTAGCTATTTAGAAATTATAAACTACATAGAACACTATGGTTTAACCCGTAAAAAAATAGGCGAAAACCGCTACGAAAAAGTCTTACCTATACATTCTTGGAACTGCAATTACACTGTAGGACGTATTATGCTTTTCGAGCTAACTCGTCATTCAGACCATCATTACAGAGCCAGCCGAAAATACCAAATATTGCGACACCATGAAAATACACCGATGTTGCCTTATGGGTATCCTACTATGATATTAATATCGTTAGTGCCGCCTTTATGGTTTAAAATAATGCACCAACGAATTGCCGATTTTAAAGCCGCTAATCCAATAATAGGAAAGGAATTAGTGCATGGCTAAATTGATAAACAACCATCAAAAAATATAAAAGCAAATGAACCGATTATTGCGATACGCTGCTTATCTGATGTTGCTCCTTGTATGCATCAATTTTTCTTGTAATAAGGACGATAACGAGGACGACGAGCCAATTGTGGTAGACTTTACCGCTATTGCAGATGCCACCAATATAACAGTTGCACCTAGTACTATAGCGGTAACAGAAATAGATACCATCAACCTAACAATTGCTACAGATTACCCAAACTCGTTCGACGAAAACTTGGGCGATGATTGGCTAGTAGACCAATTGCTAACAAGTAGCACCGTTTTACCTGATGAGGTGGTATTTATGGTAAACGGACAAACATTTAATGCAGACGGAACAAATGCGATATGGATAAGTGAAATAACAGGAGCGAACCGCAGCCCCTTAAAGGATGCAAACGATAGCAATCAAACCATCCGTATTATTAATTTGCCTATTGGAGAATATACTTTTACAGCAAGTGCCGTTACTGCTAAAACCGCCAATTTTAACACGCAAAACAACAGCCATGAACTAGGAGCTGTTACTTCGAGTGTCACCGTAGTAGAGTATGTAGAACCTATTGATTTAGAGGGAATTATTAATAGTACACTAGCAGAGGTAGTCCTAGAAAGTCCAGGAACTCTTTTATTAGAAGAACAAGTGCCTTTGGTTATAGATATAAGCATAGATTATCCTGCTACTTATGATGAAAACCTAAACGAAGATTTACTAGTAGATTTACTTGTTACTAGTACTATACCTTTGCCAGAAGACATTATAGTTGAGGTATTGTACAATGGAGAATTTATGGGCACAACAACAGCATTAAGTGGAGTAGAAAGCTTTTGGGTATCAGAAATTACAGATATAGGAAGAGGTGTTTTAATTAATCAAGTTGATGCGCTTTGGCAACTACAATTGTACGGAGCAATTGGTATAACAACTACTTTTGATATAAGCCTTTTTGCAGCTAGTGAAGGTTTATTTGAAGCAACAAGTGCAACCTATGAAGTAGCAACAAGTAGCACTTTAGTAGAATATACCGAACCTCTTGACATAGAAACAGTTATTACTAATACACTAGCCGAAATAAATATCGAAAACCCCTCCTTTATTTTATTTGAACAGCAAGATACTTTGGTAATAGACCTGCTAGTAGATTATCCAGCTACTTATGATGAGAATTTAAGTGAAGATTTATTAGTAGACTTGCTAGTAAGTGTCAACCTTCCTTTGCCGGATGGTATTAGCCTAGATGTATTATACAATGGCGAAACCATAAATACAGGGATAGATATAAGTGGGGCAGAGGACTTTTGGTTGTCAGAAATTATAGGTATAGAAAGAGCATCCTTAATCAGCAAAACCGATGCTAATTGGCAACTAAGATTGTATGGTTTTCAGGTAGTAGGTGCTGCTTATAGTTTTGGCATTAACCAGTTTGCGGCTAGTGCAGATGGATTTAATGCAACAGGAGCAACCTACGCATCGGCAACAAGTAACACGCCTACCTCCATACTAGAAAACACCTACAAAATGATGCAGGTAGAAACGGATTTTGGCAACATCCTAATTTGGCTATACGACCAAACACCTGGTCACAAAAGCAATTACATTGGTTTAATAGAAGATGCCTTTTTTGATGGCATTAGCTTTCACCGAGTAATTGATAATTTTGTGATACAAGGTGGCGATCCAACAGGCACAGGAGAAGGGGGGGCAGGCTACGAAATAGATGCCGAGATTGTTCCAGGATTAGACCACGTATGGGGAGCGGTGGGAGCTGCTAGGGAAGGAGATGACGTAAACCCAGAGATGCAATCGAGTAGCTCGCAATTTTATATTGTGGAAAACCCCAATGGCGAAGCTTTTCTCAATGGAAATTATACCGTTTTCGGTATTGTAGTAGGTACAATGGATGCCGTTACCGCAATCGCATCCGTACCCGTTGATGACGACGACAAACCGATAGACGATGTGTTGATGAATCAGGTAGTAATTGTACGTTACAGCGATTTTGAATTATTGAATTTATTTGGGTTTGTTAGACCCTAGTGACTCAAAACCTAAGTTCTTGATGACCCAAGCCTTGTCTTTTTT
>JAHDBT010000600.1 GCA_020630215.1 Bacteroidota bacterium | reverse complement strand
TACCTTCTACCTTCTACTAAATAGATAAACAGGTCATAAACCATCTCCTTATGAAATCAATTCTGAATATCGCTCTATGCTTGCTACTAGCAACAGGCACGATGTTGTTTTTCCAACAATGCCTAATGGAAGACGAACCAACTTACTGGCTACCAGATGCCCCTGTTTTAGGGGTTACCAATGTGCATGGTACTGTTGTAGACCATAACCGAATGCCACTTGCTGGCGTGGAGGTAAAAGATATACACAATGGTATTGCCATTACCAACGAGTTGGGTTATTTTGAAATGGAAAAAGCGGTTATTGTACGAGGTCGCTTATTACTAACGGCTAATGCACCAGGCTTTTTTGATAAAACTCATGCTACCCTTACAGACAAAGAACATACGACCTTACAAATAATGATGAGCGAAAAAAATGTGCAGACAGTTAGTGCTACTGCTCCTAGCGTAATTGATATGGAAACGGCTAGTGTGCAACTACCTCCTAATGGTTTCGCGTCTACAAATGGAACGCCCTATACTGGTAATGTGGAAGTCAACTTTGCTCACTATCACCCAACAAACGACTACTTTGAATTACTAATGCCTGGTGGCGACTTTGAAGGAGTAAGCGCCAACAACGAAGAGGTATTGTTACTCTCTTATGGAGCGATGAGTGTAGAGCTATTTGATGAAATGGGCAACGAACTACAACTGGCAGAAGGACAGACTGCCACCCTACAATTTTTAATACCCGATGAGATGCTTGCGGATGCGCCTGCAACCATACCGCTTTGGTATTACGACGAGGAAATAGGTAAATGGCAGGAAGAAGGTTTTGCTACCAAAGATGGCATGCACTACATTGGAACCGTAAGCCATTTTTCTGATTGGAACATTGATTTACCCCTAAGTGACCGCACCTGGCTAGAAGGACAGGTAGTGGATTGCAATGGAATGGCACTAGCGGATATTGCCGTAAAAGTAGGTCCGCTAATTGTGTACACCAACGAAAATGGCGTTTTTGGAACCAATGTTGCCGCTGGCTTTGATTTTACGGTTGAAGTACCTGATGAATATAATTTGGGACTAGATAGTGAGGTCGTAAATGTAAGTGGTATCAACGAAAACGAATCCGTTGATTTAGGAACTATTAATACACAGTGCGCCTCCTATTTAAGCGGCTATATTACCAATTGCGATTCAACTCCTGTAGGTGGTTCGGTATTGGTTTCGTGGGATACAGGCGTAAAAGTAACCTATACCGATGATGGCAGTTATACCATTTTAGTACCTAGCAATAAAGACGTAACTCTTAATGCTTATGCCTTAATTGAAGAAGCATCTTATGTTGCTTCTCTTGAAACAACAACCTCTACAGAAGAATTAATTACGCTAGCACCTATTCCACTTTGCGAGCCATTCTTGGGTAGTGTTAGTGAGTGTCCTAGTGTTTCTTTTCTTGCAGATAGTGCACCTTTTATTTTTGATGAAGAGAATTTAACTTATGAATTCAGTAATTATATAGATGCTTTTGTAGGTGAATATGCGGGTGGACTTAGATCCCTAAATATCACAGATGGAAATTATACCCTGTCATTAGTTATTCCCAATGAAACACCTGATCTATATCCAATTGTAGGTCCCGATTTAGTCCCTTATGTAAATGAGGATGACGAAATTTGGTGTGGCGTTGGTAGTGCTACATTAATTATGGCGACCTCCTTATATCTATCAGTTGATGGACAAACTATTTATGCTGGTGATGGTGGGACTATCCAACTTATTCAAAATGGACCAGATTATATAGCTGGCACTTTTTCAGCAACATGTAATGCTAGTTTTTGGTCAAATATTGAATATGATTACTTTTACTACATTACAGACTTTGGTATTATGTCTATTGATTTTTCAGAACTAACTGAAGGCTCTTTCTGTATTCCTATTGAATAATAAAGTTACAAATAAAAAGAAAAAAATAAATTACTATCCTTGATAAAAAGCCTGCCTTTATTTAACTTTAGGCAGGCTTTCCATTATAAAAAAACAAATTCTTTTTTATAAATTTAATGTAATTACACGTTTCTCAACCTAAAAAAAACAAATGATCATGAATCAAAAAACAATAAAACTTCTAAGCCTCTTACTAATCATAAGCAGCTTTGTTTTATTTGAACAATGCCGAGAAGACCAGCAAACCTACTGGGTAGAAGATGCCCCCGTAATTGGCGTAACCTATGTACATGGCACGGTGGTAGATGCCAACCGAATGCCCCTAGCAGGTGTGCAAGTAAAGGACCTAGCCAATAAAACCGCCGTAACAGACCAAAATGGCTTTTTTGAACTAGAAAACGCAGCCGTTATTCGTGGTCGTTTAATGCTAGAAGCACAACAGAATGGCTATTTTAATAAATCCTATGCCCTAGCTACTAACCAAGAACATACTACGCTACAAGTAATGATGAGTAGCAAAAACACCCAAATGGTGAGTGCCGCATCTCCTGCCCTAATTGAAATGGAGGCCGCTAGTGTAAGCCTACCTGATAATGGTTTTGTAGATGAAAGCGGCAATGCCTACACGGGCATGGTTGAAGTAGCTTTCACGCACTACAACCCAACCGACGATTACTTTGAACTACTAATGCCTGGCGGCGATTTTGAAGGCGTAAGAGAAAACGACGAAGAAGTTCTATTACTTTCTTACGGAGCTATGAGTGTAGAACTACAAGACGAAGCAGGCAACGAGCTACAACTAGCAGAAGGCGAAACCGCTACCCTACGCTTTACCGTTCCTAGCGACATGCTTGCCGATGCACCTGCAACTATTCCACTTTGGTATTTCGACGAAGCAGTTGGTAGATGGATAGAAGAAGGTTTTGCCACTTTAACAGGCAATGAATACATAGGAACCGTTAGCCATTTTTCTGCTTGGAATATTGATGTGCCACTAGATGACCGCACTTGGTTAGAAGGACAAATAGTTGATTGCAATGGCGCTCCTGTACCAAATATTGGTGTAACCGTTGGTCCATTGTTAGTGTACACCAACGAAAATGGTAACTTTGGTACTAATGTAGCCCTAGGATATGAGTTTAGCGTTTACATAGGTAGTTCCTACAATTTTGGCTTAACTAGCGAGGTAATAGAAGTGGAAGCTTTTAACGAAAACGAAGCACTTAACCTAGGACAAATAGCCATCCCCTGCCCTGCTTATATTAGCGGTTCTATTACCGATTGTGATGGCAATACCTCCGCAGGTACGGTTGTGGCTACTTGGGCCAATAACTCCAAAGTACAATACAGCGGCGATGGGAATTTTACAATGGTAGTAGCCCAAGATGTGGAGATTAGTTTACAAGCATCTGCTAATATAGATGGAACCGTGCTACTTGGCGAATCGAGTATTACCTCTACAGCCGCCGCAGAAGTAAGCCTTACCGAACCCATTGCCTTATGCAACGAGTTTAATATAGAATGCCCTGGCGTTGGTTTTATTTTAGATGGAACACCAATTATTTTTGATGAGGAAAATTTATCTTATACGATTGATGACACGCTTAACATTGCACCACTTACAGGATTGAATGATGTAATGCTAGAACATTTAGCTATCCATATTACCGACAATTACCACCGATTATCTATTATTGTGCCAGATACAGTTCCTAATATTTATGATATTGCAGTAGATGGTTATACAGATGGAATACTAGCACTTCTTTTGGATATTCCTAGTGTAGGAATAATTTATGAGAATGCAGATGGCTCAGTTAGTGCAATAGGTTTCGCAGGCATTATTAATTTAACTGTTGTTGGTCCAGATTATATTTCTGGTACTTTTAATGCTACTGGTAATAATGGTGGTGGTTCAACAACCATAAATATGACAGAAGGTACGTTTTGTATTCCTTATAATCCGTAAGCAAGCACTTTTCACAAAGCATTTATTAAAAATAAGAAAGCCTGTTTGTTGTATACTAGACCACATTGGGTTTTGTGCAAATAGTTATTGATATTGACATCAAGCG
>JAHDBT010000599.1 GCA_020630215.1 Bacteroidota bacterium | reverse complement strand
TAAGCATGCCAATTTAGCCAAAATTAATTCAGAAACCAAGATTTATTTTAAAGTATATGTTTACCTATATCACACAAATAATACATCCTAGCAAAACAATACAATACCAATTGTTTCAGGAAAAAAAACGCTTAACTTTTGCCGAGGTAATTTTGCTATGGAAAAACTCGCCAGCATTTAGACGCTTCTACAATCAAATTTTAAAAGACGTAGCCTTTGAGGCTTATTTTTGGGAGGTGAAACCTATAATGTATCATCAACTAAAAAGCACGCCATTTGAATTTGTTTTGATTAATAGCAATTCCCTAACCCGTATTACCGCTAATCGCAACGATTTTAAATCTTATTTTACTTCCAACCATTCTATTGTAAGTTTTCCTAATTTGGGGCGCAATGCTCAACTAGTTGTACCATGCCCACTTATTACAACAGAAGAACAGCATTATGCACATATTGCTGCTTTTATTAGAAACGCTCCCGAAGAACAAGTACATGCTTTATGGCAAAAAATAGGAGCAACCTACCTCGCCGATTTAGCTGCCTATCCCGAAAAACCAAAATGGTTAAGCACATCGGGCCTAGGCGTATATTGGCTACACATTCGTATTGATGAGCGACCTAAGTATTATCAACATCGAGCTTATAAAAGCATTTAGAGATGTAAAGCAAAGCAAATAGTTTATGCTCAAAAACGGCAGTATGTAAAAACCGACAGCGCAGCGTTCTGGCAGAGAGCGTTAGCGAACGGGCTGACTACTGGCAGCTAAAAACAATATTACTTCTTCCGTTTCCCTCTGTACGGAAAATTTTTGGCAAAACGTTGGTTCATATCATCAATCGCTTCTTCCGAGGGTTTATTCCATTCGGTAGTTTCGGTTAAGCCCATAGACCAAAGCACTTCCCCTGTATTTGAATTGTACAAAGAACATTTAGCATTCATATCGCTGGTTTTATCCAAATTTTTGCCGCCAAGTGTTAAGAAAGACTTACCTTTGGTGAGTAATAGTAAAACTTTTTGGCCAATGTCAATTCCATAAGCGGCTAAATCGGTTAAATAACGTTGTTTAGATACTTGTGTTTTAATTACTGCATCTACGCCTAGTGCGTCGGCTAATTCGGTAGGCAGCATATCCCAGCTCTCTCTAACCGAGATATTTTTCTCGGCAAGTTTTTTGTTAGTAATTTCAACAGGCTGTATACTTACATACATGCCTTTTTTTCCACTATTAGTACTATACAATAATTGATTAAATAAAGACATTTGAAAGGCTTGACTTTCGCCTTCCTCTAAGGATTCAATGTCTTCTTCTTCGAGCAAGCCCATAGGTTTGCCCGTAAAAATCATTTTTACAGGTAGCACCGCTACTTGCTGATGGGTTTTTGTTGTTTGTTTAAAGTTTGGACTTACAAAATAAGGTTTCTTACTGCAAGCACTAGCGAGCACTAATAAAAGAGCTACTAGTGAGATGAATATTTGTTTTTTCATGTTGTGAAATAATTAATTTTTAGTGAATTATTGGCAATATAACATAATACTTATCACAAAGAACACAATGTTAGCAGGGCTATTGCTAATGTTGTACTTTTCCTATCAAAAAATAGTGAATTTTCGAGCTAATAACGAATAATTTACTACATTTGGAACTAACTTTGCAGACGCAATAGCTAGTTCATGGTTTTTAACCGTTCCTAAACCTAGTTTTAGGAAAGAATTGCTACACTATTTTTTAAGACGTTTAATCTACTACAAAAGATACGGTAATGAAGGAAACATTAATTGCACAATTGCAAGAATTGCTAGTGCAAGACTACAGTAACACAATGCGTGATGAAGTAAGAAGACTGAAAAATGAATTTTTTGAGACTTCTAAGAAATTACGCAAGGAAGCATTTGAACTTTATAAAGAAGAGGGCGGCAACCCTGACGAATACGAGCGTCCAGGAGATGACCCCCTAGATATAGAGTTTAAAGGATTATTAGATACCTACCGAGAGAAAGCCGATGCGTTTAGGGCGCAAAGAGCAGAAGACCGTAGGCTGAAAATTGTTGCCAAAAAAGAAGTGGTTGAGCAATTAAAAGCGTTAAAAATTGATGGTACTAATATTGGTAAAGCTTTTGAAGAGTTACGAGGCCTACAAGATAAGTGGGGAGCAATTGGCAAAATAGGTGGACCTGACTTTAAAGATGTACAGTTAGAGTTTAATCACCAAATTGATATGTTTTACCACGAACTAGGTATTCATAAAGAATTTAGAGAGCTAGACCAAGAGCGAAACCTAACCGCTAAAAGAGAACTGTTAGTGGAAATGGAAAAAATTCGGGCAATAGAAGATGCTAGGGAAATGGACCAAGCAATGAAGAAATTGCAAAAAGAATGGAAAAGTGTAGGACAGGTTCCTTTTGAGCAAAAAGATGAAATTAATGGACGGTTTAAAGAAATGGCCGACGAAATTTATGGAAAGGTACAAGCGCACTACGATGAGCGTAGAGAGGAGTTTGATGGAAACTTAAAACAAAAAATTAACTTGTGCGAACAAGTAAATGCCATTAATGCCTTAGAGCTGGTTTCGCCTGCACAATGGCAAAAGCAAACCGATGAAATTTTGAAATTGCAAAATGAATGGAAAACCATTGGTTATGCTACCGAAAATGAAAAAGTGTGGCAAGTATTTCGTAATTCGTGCGATACCTTTTTTGAAAATAAACGCAACTTTTTTGGTGGCTTAGATAAAGCCAGAGAAGACAATAAAGTGAAAAAAGCCAAGCTTTGCGAACAAGCCGAAGCATTACAACACGATACAACCGAATGGCGCAGAACAACCGATGCTTTAATTAAATTGCAAAAAGATTGGAAGAGCATTGGACCAGCTCCTAGAAGCGAAGAAAATAAATTGTGGGAGCGTTTTAGAGCCGCCTGTGATACCTTCTTTAATGCGAAACGAGACTTTTTCCAAGGTAAAGATGAAGCAGAAAAACAAAACTTAGTAGAAAAAGAAGCTATTATTGAAAGAATTAAAGGCTTGGAATTTACTGGTAACCGCAATGCAGATGTAGGAAACTTAAAAAGCTTATCGGCCGAGTGGAACGATGTGGGTTTTGTGCCGCTTAAAGAAAAAGACCGCATTTACAAATCGTACAAGGAGGCACTTGATGAAAAATACAGTAAGCTAAAAGTAGATGCTGCCGAACGAAACCGAACGATGTACGAAGGACGTATTGAAAACATGCGTTCGAGTAATAATAGCAACAACTTAATTAAACGTGAGCAAAATAAATTGCGTGACCGTATTTCTTATCTGCAAGATGAAAATGCACAATACGAAACCAACTTAGGCTTTTTTAGTAAATCAAGTCAAGGCAGTAGTTTGCTTCAAGATATTCAAAATAAAATTAAGCGCAACCACGAACAAATTAAACAGTTGAGAGAGCAATTAAAAA
Source organism: Bacteroidota bacterium (assembly GCA_020630215.1). Taxonomy (GTDB): domain Bacteria; phylum Bacteroidota; class Bacteroidia; order Chitinophagales; family UBA2359; genus JAHDBT01. The sequence goes on along the minus strand of JAHDBT010000599.1, from coordinate 577 downwards.
TGCTATCTCAGCCAAAGAAAGAAGAAGTAAAAGCCGCACCTATAGCAGAAGCAGAAACCCCTGCGACAGAAAAAATAGAAGCTGGAACAGATGCAGTAGTAGAAGTTCCATCTACAGATGCAGTTAAGGATGCTGTAGCGGAGGTAGAAGTTCCATCTACAGATGCAATTAAGGATGCTGTAGCGGAGGTAGAAGTTCCATCTACAGATGTAGTTAAGGATGCCGTAGCGGAGGTAGAAGTTCCATCTACAGATGTAGTTATGGATGCTTTACCTGATGTAGAAATTCCATCAACGGATGCTGTCACGGATGCGGTATCAGACGCAAAAGACACGGTTACAGATGTCGCTAGTAATTTAGTGCCCGACGTAGAAATTCCATCAACGGATGCAGTTACTGATGCTTTACCTGACGTAGAAATTCCATCAATGGATGCCGTTACTGATGCTTTACCCGATGTAGAAATTCCATCAACGGATGCAGTTACGGATGCATTATCAGATGCAAAAGACACGGTTACAGATGTCGCTAGTAATTTAGTGCCCGACGTAGAAATTCCATCAACGGATGCAGTTAC
>JAHDBT010000598.1 GCA_020630215.1 Bacteroidota bacterium | reverse complement strand
GATCATGCTGTAACGGGCAAAATAAAAGTATCCTAGCATTATGAAAAGCAAAACCAACGAAACCGCTTTAGAGTCCAGCATACAAAAAACCTTAACGGGTTACAGTCAAGAAGAACTCAAAACGGCTAACATACCCGTACAAGATGCGTCCGAACTTTACCGTAAGGGCGAAGGTTTTTATATGGGGCTTCCGCAAGATTACAACCCTAACTTTGCCATAGATGAAAAACGTTTTTGGAATTTCCTAGAACAAACACAAGCCAAAGAATTAGCCAAAATACAAAAGCAAAATAATTGGCAATTAAAAATAAAAGAACGCTTAAACAAACTCATTAAAAAATATGGCGTATTGCACCTCCTAAAAAAAGGATTAGAAATAGACGATGCCCATTTTATTTTGTTTTACCAAAGTCCATTAGCTAGTAGCAGTCAAAGCGTAAAAGACAAATTTGCCGCTAACCAATTCAGCGTTACTCGGCAAGTACGTTACAATGTAGACAATCAGCGAGAAGAAATAGATTTGGTATTGTTTTTAAATGGTTTGGCTATAATTACGGTCGAGCTAAAAAATCCGTGGACGTTGCAAACCGCCAAAGTCAACGGCATACACCAATACAAATTTGAGCGAGATGCCACACAGCCCCTCCTACAATTTGGCCGCTGCCTAGTACACTTCACCGCCGATACCGACGAGGCTTATATGACAACCCGTTTAAATGGCAAAAAAACATTTTTCCTACCTTTTAATAAAGGGCATCAGGAGGGCAAAGGCAATCCGCCAAATCCGTTTGGGCATAAAACTGCTTATTTGTGGGAGGAAGTATTTACTAGAAAAAGTTTGGCCAACATCATCCAACATTTTGTTCGTTTCGATGGCAAATTAAAAGACCCTTTGCATAAGCGCACCCTCTTTTTTCCTCGTTATCACCAAATGGATGTGGTACGCAAAATTGTTGACGATGCCAGTCAAAAAGGCGTAGGGCAAACCTATTTAATCCAACATTCGGCAGGGTCGGGCAAATCATATTCTATTACTTGGGCAGCCTTTCAGTTAATAGAAGCCTATCCTAACAGCAGCAATGCCAACCGCAACAAAGGCTTAACGAGTCCTTTATTTGATTCGGTAATTGTAGTAACCGACCGCCGCTTGCTCGACCGACAAATACGAGATAATATTACCGATTTTTCGGAGGTAAAAAACATCGTAGCCCCAGCTAGTTCATCTAAAGACCTTAGAGATAGTTTGGAACAAGGCAAAAAAATTATTATTACCACCATTCAAAAATTTCCATTTATAGTAGATGGCATTGCTGATTTAAGCCATAAAAATTTTGCTGTAATTATAGATGAAGCCCACAGTTCGCAAGGCGGACTTACCGCAGGCAAAATGAATCAAGCAATGGGTACGGCTACCCCATTAAGCGAAGCCAACGATGCCACCGAAGCAGCCAATTTAGATACCCAAGAAAAAATACTTCGAGCGATAAAGTCTCGTAAAATGAAAGGCAATGCTTCCTACCTAGCCTTTACTGCTACTCCCAAAAACGCTACCCTCGAACGATTTGGCAATCAACAAGCCAATGGCACCTTTAAGCCCTTCCATTTATACTCCATGAAACAAGCCATAGAAGAAGGATTTATTTTAGATGTATTGGCCAATTACACTACCTACCGCAGCTACTATGAAATACAAAAATCCATAGCCGACAACCCTATTTTTGAAAGCCAAAAAGCACAAAAAAAGCTACGAGCTTATGTAGAACAACATGAACATACCATAGGCACTAAAGTAGGAATAATGTTAGCGCATTTTACGAGCAAAGTAGTCAGCTCTAAAAAACTAAAAGGCAAAGCCAAAGGCATGGTAGTTACGCAAAGCATTAAGTCGGCCATTACCTACTACAAAGCCATCAAAAAATATTTAGCAGACAAAGGAAAACCTTTTGATGTATTGGTCGCTTTTTCGGGCAAAAAAACGCTCAATGGCATTGAGTACACCGAAGAAAACCTCAACAAGCTACCTGCCCATCTCGACACCGCCAAACCCAGCGACCCCGATTATATTACTGACAAACTGGCCCGTTATTTTGATATGGACGAATACCGTTTGCTAGTAGTTGCCAACAAATACCTAACAGGTTTTGACCAGCCCAAGCTATGCACCATGTACGTAGATAAAAAGCTACAAGGTGTATTGGCTGTACAAGCATTATCGAGGCTCAACAGGTCGGCCAACAAACTCGACAAAAGAACCGAAGATTTATTTATCCTAGATTTTTTTAACACCACCGACGACATACAAACCGCCTTCGAGCCGTTTTATACTGCTACGTCTTTAAGCAGTGCTACCGATGTAAACGTGCTACACGATATAAAAGGTCAGCTAGACGAAATAGGCGTATACGAGTGGCAGGAAGTTGTCAACTTCAACGAACAATATTTTAACGGCGTACCCGCCGATAACCTCAGCCCCATTATAGACAAAGCTGCCGAACGCTTTACCCACACCTTGGAACTAGAAGCCGAAGAAAAAGCCAGTTTTAAAATACAAGCCAAGCAATTTGTAAAAATATATGGTCAGATGGCGGCCATTATGCGGCAAGAAATTGTGCGTTGGGAGCAGTTATTTTGGTTTTTAAAATTCCTCATTCCCAAGCTGCCTATTCCCAACACCCAGGGTCCACAAATAGATGCCCTGCTCGACTCCGTAGATTTATCAACTTACGGATTACAACGAGTACGCCTCAACCAATCTATTGCCCTAAACGAGGCCGAGAGTCAGCTAGACCCACAAAATCCCAATCCAAGAGGCACACATGGCGGCGATGAGGAAGACACATTGGATGCCATTATAGCCGAATTTAACGAACGATGGTTTAGCGGTTGGGAAGCAACGCCCGAAGAACAGCGCATGAAGCTGATACAGATGTACCAATCCATATCCCAACACTCCGATTACGACCGCAAGTACGCCCAAAACCCCGACGAGCAGAACCGTGATTTGGCATTACAAAAAATGATAGACGAAGTACTATCCAAGCAGCGTAGGCAAGAGTTGGGCTTATATAAATTACATGCTAAGGATGACGGTTTTAAGCAGGCATTTTTTATTACGATGAAGCGGATGTTGGAGGGGAATGGAGGGGATTTTTTGAGGGGGTAGTGATAGGAAAAAAGGATAACATTTGGCAGCCGCTGTCTGCCATTTTTAAAGGAGATTAGGCAACAGCAAATTCGGTATCTTCTCTTCTGTAGGGTGCATAAAAAGCCAGCACAATATCCGATTTAGGGACACCTTTTTTTGCTAATTGGTTGGCAATTCCCGCTTCCGTCCAATCTTCTTGCACCCAAATTTTGCCATCTTCTTTTAAGTCTACATGCAACACGCAATGATGTATTCTTTCCGAGGTCGAGGCGTTCCAACCTACTCTCATGAGTTGAAAATGACGTAGGTCTTTATCAATGATAACTTGGTTTTCAAATTCTTCCCAATCGCCAATTGGATTAAAAACGGCGTGTTGGTGTAAAAGGGATTCTATGAGGGGGGCGTATGTTTTTATTTTATCCATTTTGTTATTTTTTTGTCTTTTATATCTACAACTAGCAAGCGGAGTCCTAGTTTTTCGATGGCGCTTTATTTCTGTTTTTTGTTAAAAATGACATTTTTTAGAAACAGAATGAATTTAAATATAGGATTAAGCAACTGCTAATTCCGTATCACCCCCAACCTGCTCCTCAAACACCAACACCGACAATTTTGCAAAAGCAGGTAAACCCCGACTAATAGTTGCGGCTGCTACATTGCCATTTTTCAAACCTATCATTTTAGCAACATCCTCGTAAGTCCAGTTATGGTGTTGCATCATTTTTCTAAAACGCTTCGCCCATTGTTGGCGGATTCTTTTTTCTAGGACTTTTTTGCAATTCTGCCAATGCGCTTCACTTACCTCCCCTGTTTCGTAGTGCATTAAACGGATGAACTCTAAGGTAACTTCATCCCAACAAAAGTGCGGATTGT
>JAHDBT010000597.1 GCA_020630215.1 Bacteroidota bacterium | reverse complement strand
GGTATTTTGTAAAAAACAATTCTCCCCTACTCTTTACTACAATTGAACAAACTACAAAACAACAAAAAAATGAGCGATAATATAAATAATTCTAACCATAACGAACCACAAAAAAATTCTATTATTCGAGAATTTTTATTGTCGAGTGCAGCGGTAAACAACCGTACGAGTGTGTTTGTAATTATTGGCTTAATTATTTTATTTGGGGTGAGTTCTTACATCCTCATGTCCAAAGAAAGTTTTCCAGAAATAAAAATGCCAACCATTTATGTAGGTACGCCTTATCCTGGTAATTCGCCTTTAGATATGGAAACGCTGGTATCTCGACCTATAGAAAAAGAACTGAATAGTATTACGGGGGTCAAGTCTATTCAGGCTACTTGTATCCAAGATTTTAGTACCATTATTGTAGAATTTGATTTGGATATTCCTGCCGAAGAAGCCTTGCTAGATGTGAAGGATGCGGTAGATAGAGCCAAAACCGATTTACCCAACGACCTCCCTGCCGACCCCAATGTTTTTGAGCTAGACTTTAGCGATTTCCCCATGATGAATATCAATGTAACAGGGATTGACGACTTGGATAAGCTGAACGAATACGCCGAGTATCTACAAGAAGAAATAGAAAAACTACCCGAAATTTCGGCAGCAGATATTACAGGTGTTCCCGACAAAGAAGTGAGTATACAAGTAGATGTTTTTAAATTAGAAGCTCGCCAATTAAGTTTTAGAGATATTGAAGAAGCCATTGGTTACGAAAACGCAACCATATCGGGCGGTGATGTATTGAGCGATGGGATGCGCCGAAATGTGCGTATTGTAGGAGAATTTAAGAATGTAGACGACATGCTCGACATCATCATTTCTAACCAAAACAACGCCATTGTATATTTGCGAGATGTAGCAGATGTTGCCTTTGGCTATGCCGACCGTACCAGCTATGCCCGTTCGAGCGATGTAGCCGTAAACGACAATGAGGAAGAGGATGTGATACGCATGAAGTACGAACAAAAACCACTAAAACCAGTGGTAATGTTGGATATTAAAAAACGAAGTGGCGAAAACTTATTGGATGCCACCGATAAAATTAAAGCCATTATTGCCGATGCAAACAAAAACAAATTCCCTGCCGATGTAACCGTTATTCCACTAAACGACCAGTCGAAATTTACCCGTAGTATGCTCGACAACCTCAACAATAGTATTATTGCTGGGGTAATTTTGGTGGTATTGGTATTGCAGTTTTTCCTAGGATTGCGTAATGCATTATTTGTAGGAGTTGCCATTCCGTTAAGTATGTTTATGGGTTTTATGATATTGGGTTTTTCGGGCGTAACACTTAACATTATGGTGTTGTTTTCGCTTATTTTAGCCCTAGGAATGTTGGTAGATAATGGGATTGTCGTCGTCGAGAATATATACAGTTATATGGACGAGGGCTACTCCCCTATGCGTGCTGCGAAGGAAGGCGTAGGCGAAGTTGCGTGGCCAATTATTACCTCTACTGCCACTACCCTAGCCGCCTTTTTACCCCTCCTTTTTTGGAACGATATTATGGGCGAATTCATGAAATATTTACCCATTACCCTCATCATCGTTCTAGCATCATCCTTGTTTGTGGCACTCATTATCAATCCCGTTTTAACATCGGTATTCATGAAAATTGACGACCCCAACGAAAAAACCAATCACCTAAAAGTCATCATCGGTTCGCTCTTATTAATTGGCGCATCGGTTGCTTTATATGCTACTGGGCAAGCGTCTGCCAACCAACGTATTTTAGGTGGCATATTGGGTGCGCTAGGGGTTACTATTCTAGTAAACACGTATATATTAAGTAAACTGGCCACCCTGTTTCAAAACTATGTATTGCCTCTTTTAGAAAGAATATACCGAGCTTTTGTACGCCTTGCCTTAAAAGGAATTATGCCTATTCTCTTTTTTGCAGGCAGCCTTGCCCTAATGATGGGTTCTATTACCTTACTAACCAATTCGGGTTTGCGTATTGAGCAATTTCCTATTAACGAACCTCGTACCGTATTTATATTTATAGAGCAACCCATAGGCGCAGACATTACCAAAACCAATGCCTTTACTGCCGAAATAGAACAATTGGTGATTAAAACCGTGGAGCCTTACAAAAATATTATTGAGTCGGTAATGGGGCAAGTTGGCGAAGGAACTAGTGATCCTAATGCTGGCCCGCAACAAGGTTCGTCTCCTAATAAAAGCAGGGTAACAGTTTCTTTTGTAGATTACCAATTCCGTGGTGGCGTATCTACCACCGATGTAATGCGAGAAATTAGAGAAGCAGTAACGGGTTTCCCTGGCGTACAAATTGTAGTAGGAAAAGACAGTTCTGGCCCACCAACCGGCCCACCTATTAACATCGAAATTACGGGCGAAAACTTTGACCGCTTATTGGGTTTATCGGCCGATGTTCGCAAGTTTTTAAACGAAGCCAATGTGCCAGGCGTAGAAGAATTAAAAATAGATTTAGAAACGGGCAAGCCCGAATTACTAATTGATATTGATAGAGATAAAGCTCGTCGTTTTGGCTTAAATACCTCGCAAATTGCAAGCACGGTACGAACCGCTATTTTTGGAAAAGAGATTTCTAAGTTTAAAGATGGGGAAGACGATTACCCTATTCAATTAAGATTTAATGAAGACGCACGTTATAATTTACCAACCATTTTAAATCAAAAAATTACGTTTCGTAATAACCAGGGCAAGTTGATGCAAATACCTATTTCGGCAGTAGCGAGTGTGCAATATGCCTCTACTTATGGTTCGGTAAAACGGAAAGATTTAAACAGGGTAGTTACCATTTACTCTAACGTAACGGAAGGAGCCAATGGGACGGAAATTGTAAACCAATATAAAAATCTACTTGCCGATTATGAAATGCCTAGCGGCTACGATTTAAAATTTACAGGCGAGCAAGAAGACCAACAAGAGTCGATGGCCTTTTTAGGTCGTGCCATGTTGATTGCCGTATTTTTAATTTTCTTGATATTGGTAATACAGTTTAATTCTTTGGCAATGCCATTTGTTATTTTGATGTCGGTAATATTAAGTACCATAGGCGTATTTTTAGGCTACTCTATTTTCCGAATGGATTTTATTGTTATTATGACGGGCATTGGAATTATATCGCTGGCGGGGGTAGTGGTAAACAATGCCATTGTACTAATTGATTACATCAACCTAGTACGAAACCGACAACGAGAAGATTTAGGATTGGCAGACAACGAACGTCAAACAAAAGCACAAGTAGTAGATGCCATTGTAGAAGCAGGAAGCAAACGTTTGCGTCCTGTATTGCTAACGGCCATTACCACCGTACTAGGCTTAGTTCCATTAGCAACTGGCATGAACATTAATTTCTTCACCCTATTATCTGACTTTGATGCCCAGCTATATTTTGGTGGCGACAATGCCATCTTCTGGGGACCAATGGCTTGGACGGTTATTTTTGGATTGGCTTTTGCCACTTTTTTAACCTTAGTAATTATTCCTGTAATGTACCTGATGATAGATAGAGTAAGTTTCTTTTTATTTGGTGGTGGTGCTAGTGGGCGTAAAAAAGGGAAAGGTGGTAGTAGTACGCCTCCTGCTGCGGATGTGGAATTGGTGACGGGCTAGTTTTTTAGAATGAAAAATTAATTGTAAAAGGGATATAACTCGGACGGGTTATGTCCCTTTTTTGTTTTACAACACGTCCTTAAAAACCTTTTACATTTCTTCAAAAATAAGAAAAGCGACCAATAATATAGCAGGCAATGCAGTAATAATTGCGCCTACTAAACTAATTAAAATTACCCTCCCCCAACCATGTACGGCCACTCCTTCTGCTACCTGTTTTTCTATATCGGGTTGCTGGTATTTTTTATAAAGGGTAATCGCAATTGCCGAATAAATAATAGGTAGTAATTGATTAGGCATCGGTATATTCTCAGGAATAAAATACGCAATTACAAAAATAGCAATCGTTGCAAAAATAGTTATTCGCCAAGTTTG
>JAHDBT010000596.1 GCA_020630215.1 Bacteroidota bacterium | reverse complement strand
TAAGCCTTGTATCAGCAGGTACAATAACCTATGCCTACACTTATCAAACACCAGATGGATGTGAGTATATTGGTAGCATTGATATAACATTTACAGAAAACCCCGAAATTATTGCCAGCGGCGGCGGCCCAATTTGCGAAGGACAAGAAGCAAGCATTTCTTTTGAGTTAATAGGCATTGCTCCTTTTGATTTGACCTATGCGATAGGTACAAGCGGCGATGTTACTGAAGTTACTGGTATAACCAGTTACCCATACACCATCAATACTAGCGAAGAAGGAAGTGTTTTTGTAGTATCTTTTACAGATGCAACCAGTTGCTGTTGTTTTACAAGTACCAACATTATAGATTCGCCCCTAGAACCCATTACCATTAACCCAATCCCCGAAATCCTCTTCGAGGAAGCACCGGCTATTTGTTTAGGACAAAGTATCAACTTAAATAATTACATAACAATTAACCATGCTACCGAAATATTTTTGTTTAACGATTTTGGGGAAGAATTAGCCATAAGCGATTTAGACAATTATACCCCAAGTACAGTAGAGGATGATGCAATTATTGTAGAAATATTTAATGATTGCGGAGAAGCATCCATGCCTTTTATTTTTGAAGTAAGACCAGCCATCTCCCTCACAGAACTCATAAGCCCTGCTACTTGTACCGAAGTTAACGACGGCAGCATTAACATCAATGCCATAGGTGGTTCAGGTATTTACACTTACGATTGGGCGCACGACCCCACTTTAAACACCGCCACAATAACCAATTTAGCAGCAGGCACTTACACCCTAACCGTAAGCGATACCGATGGCATTTGCACCTCAACACTTGAGGTAGAAGTAACCGCCAATCCTTTACCAGATGCATCATGGTCGCCTTTTGAGAGTCCTTTATGTTCAGATGCAACGCCTATTATTTTAGATGATTTGCTTACGGGCGATACAGGCGGCACTTGGTTGGGCAATGGCGTAAGTAACGATGGTGCAAATTGGATATTTAATCCTGCTGCAGTAGGAAGTGGAACATACACCATTACTTATATAGCAGGAAACCTACCTTGTCAAACCGATATGTCAAGAGATATAGAGATAGAACAAGCTTTAGCAACTCCTGTAATAAGCTGCGAATCTACCACCAATCAAATTACCTTTTGTTGGGACGAGGTAGCAGGAGCAACCGAGTATAACATTGTTATTGGAGGAACAAATCTTACACAAACCACTACTTGTTATACCGTAAATGAACTTACAGAAGGAGCAGAAGTAACAATAGAAGTAACGGCAATAAGTGCCAGTCCTATTTGTGCTGATGTGGCAAGTACCCAATCTTGCTTTGCCGAAAACTGCCCGCCAATTACTGTAACAATCGATCCTGTGGAGCCTGTATGCTTAGATATAGACTTCCTAGATTTAGATGCGCTCCTCACCAATACCGAAACTGGCGAAGTAATTCCAGAAGAACTAGGTAATTGGGATGGATTAGGCATCACCGATGCTAGCAACGGCATTATTGATCTACAAGCAGTAGAAGCTGGAACACAACAATACATCTACACTTATATGCTAGGCGGTTGTGTCTATACAGAATCGGTAATGGTTACCTTTAATGCTTTACCTAGCGGAAGTATAAGCGGTGGCGGTATTTTATGCGAAGGCGATGAAACAACCATCAGTATGGAGCTTATAGGCACTTCTCCTTTCACTATCGAATACCTAGTAGATGGCAACCCTGTGCAAGAAACCAATATTACTAGTTCTTCATTTACTATTACGACCAATCAAACAGGCACTTACGAACTAGTAAATGTAACAGATGCAAATGCTTGTGTAGCCACTAGCGTAACGGGTAGTGCAATAGTAATTGTTTATCCTTCCTTGGTAGTTGAATCGGTAGATGGACTCTGTACCGCATCAGTAATTGTATCTAACGAAAATGATTACAACATTGTGTGGGAGGTCTTATCTGGCGCAAGTGCAGGACAAGCAGGTAATGGCACTACTTATAACGCCTTACCTGGTACAGATGGCATTGTAGCATTTACCATAGTTGCCAACGATGAAAACACACCAACACCATGTAATACCACCACCATAAATGCTAATTTTAGCTGCCCTAGTAACTGCCCACCCATTACTACAACTCCCGAAACCAACTATGCCATTTGCGATGGCGACCCATTATCTTTAACGGTTAGTACTGGTGATGATACAGCAATAACTGTTAATTGGTTCGACCAAACAGGTACAATTATTTTTAGTGGAACTACTTGGGATATTACCAGCCTAGTAAGCACAACAGGTTGTACCGAAATCCTCAATTATACTTACGAAATTATCTGTTTACAAACCACAACAGTAATTGCATCCCAAAACATCGAAATAACTATTTATCCAATAATAACAGCAGAAGTATTTGGCGAGAATACTTGCCAAGTTGTTATAGAACCAAACTGCCCAGAGTACAATATTTCGTGGGAAGATGATATGGGTAATAGCGACAATAGCAATTCCATTTATAATGCAATAGGTACTTTAGGAGAAGTAACTTTTACCATCACCAATCCTGGCGCGCCCAATGCTTGTGATAGTTTGGAAGTAGCGGCTTTTTACGAATGTATTGTTGACCCTGTTTGCCCTATCACCTCCTTAGAACCGCTACCCACAGATACGCTATTTATATGTGAAGAAGTAGGTAGTGTTACCGTTGCTAGTAGCCAAATAGACCCTAGTAGTACTAGCTATATGTACGCTTATGTTTTACACGATACAGCAGATAGTCCCCTAGAAAGTAATATATCAACTAATACAACGGGTACTTTCGATTTTACAACAGACCTATCGTATAATACCGTTTATTACATTTCCCTAATAGTAGGAACTACAGATAGTGATTCGGATGGAAATGGGATTCCTGATTTAGCCCACGCTTGTACGCTTGTAGCAGCAGGTACGCCTGTTGTGTTTTTAGAGCCTATCACTATTTCCGAGCCTTTAATTGAATGTGATGCAATTACAGGAAACTTTTTTGCCATTATAACTTTTTCTGGAGGATTACCAGAGCATGATCCAACTTATACCTATTCCATTACAGGAGATTATAATGGACCAGTTAATAGTGGCACGCCCTTAAATTTAGGGCCGTTTGTAGATGGAGATAGTTTTAGTATTACGATTAGCGATGATGCAGGATGTATGTTAACTTATGAAAGCGAACAAATTTCTTGCACTAAAGATTGCCCAATCGAATCATTAAATCCAATGCCTAGCGACATACTGTATGCTTGTGCAGAAGGTACGGTCATTTCTATAAGTGAGGATATAGACCCTGCTAGTAGCGATTACATTTACACTTACGTTTTACACGATAATGCAGGCACCACATTAGGAAACCCATTAGGTATTAGTCCCGATGGTTCATTTACCTATACTAGCAACTTAAACTACAATACTACTTATTATCTATCCGCAGTTGTAGGCGAAATAGATAGCGATTTAGATGGAATGCCTGATATAAATGATGATTGCACACTAGTAGCAGCTGGGACTCCAGTAGTATTTTACGCCCCACTCGAAGCAATAGATGTGGTTGTTAATTGCAACGCCGATCTTTCAACCTATACCGTAAGTTTTATGATCGTTGGCGGTTCTGGAAGCTACTACGTAAATAGTGAATCTGCTGCTGCCAATTTTATAAGCGCACCTATCCCTACTGGTACACCGTACAATTTTACTATTGGCGATAGCTACACCTGCACCCCAAATCCAGAAGAAATAGCAGGAGTAAGTCCAGCTTGCGAATGCCCTGACCCAGGTAATTGTGATGATGGTGTTTGTAGTAATGGAGTAGAAGTTTGGGACGATGCTTTGTGTGAATGTATTGCTACTGATATCCCCGTTCCTTGCGAGGACGATGGTATTTGTAGCAACGGGGAAGAATTTTGGAATGATGGGACTTGTGAATGCGAACAAATCAACATCCCCGTTCCTTGCGAGGACGATGGCATCTGTAGTAATGGGGAAGAATTTTGGAATGA
>JAHDBT010000595.1 GCA_020630215.1 Bacteroidota bacterium | reverse complement strand
ACTAGTGACTCAAAACCCTACCATTAATTACTTAACCTATAGCCACTCAACCAAACACTAAAAAACAACACGCCTATCATACATCCTATTAATACCCAACTAGCATAAACCGTTGGGCCTAATAAAGTAGTTACCAAAGCCGCTACTACAAGTAAACGCAAGTACTCGGCATACATGGCCCAACGTTTACTCTCAAACAAACCGCCTAAATTTACTAACGACCAAATAATGATCAGTCCAGTAATCAGATTCGCCAAAAAAGGCATTTTTTCTGCTGAAAATAAAAACAAGGTGGCTCCTAGTAAAACCAATACATACTGAAACAGGATGTAGTAATTTAATCCATTAGGAACAGTTGTATCGTATTTTTTAAAGGCGGTTGCCGAAAAAGTAGGATGTTCTTGCCACGGTGTCCAGCCTGGTTCTTTTAAAAGGATTTGCATTTTGGTTTTCCAATTGTCTGCTCGTTGTACATTTTGGTACAGACTTACCCAATACTCCACATTTAACCATAACGGATTCCAACTATTAGGTTGCTGTGTTACGCCATAAACAACCTCCTCCTCTTCTGCCTGAAAAGTGCCAAACATACGGTCGAAAATAATGAGTGTGCCGCCATGATTACGGTCGATGTATTTAGGATTTACGCCATGATGTACTCGGTGATGCGAAGGAGTGTTAAAAATATACTCGATGGGTGGTGGCAGTTTGTTAATAGTTTTGGTATGTATCCAAAATTGGTAAAGGGTTTGCAAGGAATTGATAACCACAAACAAGGTGGTGCTAAAGCCCAAAAAAGCTAAAGGCAAGTAAAAAAGATTAGAAAACAAGGGCTGAAACCATCCTTGCCGCAGGGCTACCGATAAATTGTACTCTTCGCTTTGGTGATGTACTACATGGCTGCCCCACATAAAACTAATTTCGTGTGCTAGGCGGTGAAACCAATAGTAGCAAAAATCAATGCCCAAAAACAAACCTATCCATACCAATACGCTGCCATTGTTAATAGTAAACAAGCTGTAATTTAAGTAAATGTGGTTGTACACCAATATAATAACAACCTTAAAAAAAACACTCAATACCTGTTGCCCAATGCCACAACTAAGGTTGGTAATGGCATCGTTAAATCGGTATAATTGGGTTTTCTGTAATTTTCCAATGATTAACTCTAAACCAATCAATAGAAAAAATAGGGGTATTGATAAAGCAATTAGGTTGATTGCACCGTCCATAGTTTTTTTTTAGTGGCCAGTTTTCAGGGGTCAGTGGCCAGTTTAGTTTTGTGTTTTTTTTTAGTGGTCAGTAGTCAGATCGTTCGCTGTGCTCTCTGTCAGTAGTCAGTTTGGTTTTGTGGGGGCTTTTTAGTGCTGTAGGCACTACCTGTTTATAGAAAAACGAAAGCCCAAAAACAAGCTCCGTAGGTGCGACCTATTTATTCTCCAATTTTTATTGAAAGATACACAAAGTTTCCTAAAATAAAAAAAACCTCCTAAGTGTAAACACTCAAGAGGCTTTTAGCTTTCATGGAATTATTAAATTGTATTGTACGATATGGTATATGGTATGCTTATCAATATTTGAATACTTGCTACCAAAAACCTATTCTACGGTAACCGATTTTGCTAGGTTACGAGGTTGGTCTACATTGCAATCGCGCATTAATGCGATGTGGTACGATAAAAATTGTAAAGGCACGGTTGTTACCATTGGGGTAAACGGATCGGCAATTGGAGGAATTTCAATTACGTAATCGGCTATTTTACTAATTTCTTCATCTTGTTTAGAAGTTACAGCAATAACCTTGCCTTTTCTTGCTTTCACCTCTTGTATATTGCTTACAATTTTTTCGTAGGCATGTTGATTGGTTGCTAAAACGACAATCGGCATTTCCTCATCAATTAAAGCAATAGGTCCGTGTTTCATTTCGGCAGCAGGGTATCCTTCGGCATGGATGTACGAAATTTCTTTTAATTTTAGTGCGCCCTCTAAAGCTACTGGAAAGTTGTATCCTCTACCTAAATACAAGAAATTACGAGCATCTTTAAATACGGCTGCAATTTCTTTTACCTGTGCTTCGCATTTCATTACCTGCTCAATCGCTTCTGGCACTCGGTCTAGCTCTTTGAGTAAAAATTCGTAGCGTTCTTCGCTAATGGTTTGGCGTTGTTTAGCTGCACGTAAAGCCATTAAGCTTAAAATGGTTAATTGGGCGGTAAATGCTTTGGTTGAAGCTACGCCAATTTCTGGGCCTGCGTGTGTGTAGGCACCAGCATCGGTAATACGGGCAATACTCGAACCTACTACATTACAAATTCCTAGCACAGTTGCGCCTTTTTCTTTCGCTAATCTAATGGCTGCTAAAGTATCGGCCGTTTCTCCCGATTGAGAAATAGCGATCACCACATCGTTTTTATTAATAATTGGATTACGATATCTAAATTCCGAAGCATATTCTACTTCTACAGGAATACGGGCTAGGTCTTCAAATAAATATTCGCCTACTAAGCCAGCGTGCCACGAAGTGCCACAAGCAACAATTAAAATACGGTCGGCATTAAAAATTTTATCTTCGTAATCTTTAATTCCGCCTAGCATAATTTCTTTATCTTCTAAACGCAAGCGTCCACGCATACTATCTTTAATAGAGCGTGCTTGTTCGTTAATTTCTTTCAACATAAAATGCTCGTAACCACCTTTCTCTAACATTTCCAAGTTCATTTCTAACTCTTCCACAAAAGGAGTACGCACTTCATTTTCGATGCTTTTAATGCTCAACCCATTTTCTAGGTCGATGCAAGCAATTTCTTCGTCGTTTAAGTACACTACATTACGGGTGTACTCTACAATTGGTGTTGCATCAGATGCTAGGTAATATTCGCCATCGCCAATACCTACTACTAGCGGACTACTTTTACGAGCCGCCACCATTTTTCTAGGATGATCGTAAGAAATAACCAATATAGCATACGCCCCAACTACATGTTGCATGGCCATACGAACGGCTTCTTCTAAAGGCACATTTTGTTTTTCTTTAATTTCGCCTATTAGGTGTACAAAAACCTCCGTATCCGTATCCGACTCAAAGGTATGACCACGTTGTATTAATTCTTCTTTTAGCGTAGCATAGTTTTCGATAATGCCATTGTGTATAATGGCTAAGTTGCCTACTTCCGATACGTGTGGATGAGCATTAACATCGTTTGGTTCGCCATGCGTTGCCCATCGAGTATGACCAATGCCAATGTAACCATGTAAGTTTTTATCTTTGGTATAATTGAGTAAGTCTTGTACTTTACCCTTGCATTTATGAATTTGCAGTTCTCCATTTAACAGTGCAACACCAGCACTATCATATCCTCTATACTCTAAACGTTGTAAGCCTTTAATAATAATAGGAAAAGCTTCTTTTTTTCCAATGTATCCTACGATTCCACACATAAAGCGATTATTTTTACTGTTTAACTAATTTATTTGATTTCACGTTGATGAGAAGAGCAAAAGCTTTACCATGTTAATTGGAAGGGATGCCATTAACGATTGTGTACTATTTTAGATACGCATGTTTAAACATATTGTTGCATCTAAAAAAAGAAGGCTTATTTGCAAAATCTCACTAAAAAAAAAATGATGTACATAAGTCCCTAGTAAAGAACTTTTTAACTAGTAGAAGTGATATTTATCGAGGTGCTTAAAAAACTGAATGAGCTATTTGTTAATTTTCATTGGATATTTATAAGAAAAGTATGCCAAAAAATTATCAAAAAATCAGCAGTACTTATATATCATGTAAATGACTGATTTTCCCAAAAAAGGAAATAGCTTCTTAGTTTGGTAATTATTAGTGCATTACATTTGACTAAAAACGGTATTTTAAGTCACTTGTTTATTATGATACCTACAGCGGTAAAAGGGTTGCACCAATTACCATTGTTTATGTAGTTAAACAAAAATAATCGAACATTCTTAACTAGCTCTTTTTCCATCAATAGTCTGTTGAATTTTATAAAAAATACTTATTGACACTCAATTAGTTAGT
>JAHDBT010000594.1 GCA_020630215.1 Bacteroidota bacterium | reverse complement strand
CAACCTGTTTATAGCAAAAAAAACAATAACAACCTAGCGCCGTAGGTGCGACCTATATTGGAAAAATAAAATTTTTTTTATTAAAAACCAACATGAAAAAAACAGTACAAATACAAAACATTACCTGTGGTAGCGACCAACTATTCCTCATATCAGGACCCTGCGTAATCGAATCAGAAAAGGTGATGATGGAAACGGCAGAATATTTAAAAAAGGTAGAAGAAAAATTGGACATTCCGATTATCTACAAGTCGTCGTTTATGAAAGACAACCGCAGTTCTTTAGATTATTACCATGGACCAGGACTAGAGGAAGGGCTACGAATTTTGGAAAAAGTAAAAGCAACATTTGGTTTCCCTATTGTTTCGGATGTGCATTTTCCAGAGCAGGTAGCGGCAGCAGGAGAGGTGTTGGACATTGTGCAAATACCCGCCTATTTGTGTATGCAAAGTAGTTTGGTAGTAGCAGCAGCAAAAACGGGCAAGGTGGTAAATCTAAAACACGGGCAGTTTTTAGCACCCGAAAACATGATAAAACCCATTCAAAAAATTGAGGCGCAAGGCAACGAGCAAATCCTGTTAACAGAACGAGGCTATACCTTTGGTTACAACGATTTGGTAGTAGACCCACGCAGTTTTTACCACCTCAACCAAACCAATTACCCCGTTATTTTTGATATTACCCATTCCATCCGCAAATACGGTATTCCTAGTGCCGACCCTAGCGGCGGAGCAAAACATTATTTAAGCACCTTATCCAAAGCAGGTGTTGCAGCAGGCGTTGATGGCGTGTTTATAGAAACGCATCCAAAGCCCGAAGAAGCCTTATGCGATGCAGCAAGCCAACTATGTGTGTATGAGCTAGAACGCTTTTTAGAACCCCTAATCGAATTGCATGACGTGGAAGTGAAATGGAGATAGTATGTGAAAGGAAGGATACCGTAAAGCAAAATGCAACTGCCTCCTAGTTTTTTTTTTAGGAACGGTAAAAAAGCACCGAGCAATTGTAAATAGTGAAGCGAAGCGAAACCGTCCAAATACTCGCTACCAACTACCTATTCTTCTCGTCTTTTCCTAATTTTATAATTCTCGCTTTTGGCAAATTTTTGCATCATTTTCATGCGGTAATCGTTAATGGCTTCTACCTTGTCAATTTGTTTTAGGTATTCTAAATTGGTGGCATATTGGCGCAGTAAAATGGAGTCTTGTTCAAATTGGTCTTCAAAGTTGGCTAGGTAATCTTGGTTCAGGCGAGTCATTTCTCGGGCAATACCAAAATTGCCATTGTCTACCTCCTTAATGGCTTGGCTTAACGATTGATTGGCCAAAAACAAAGCTACATTTCTATCTACAATTTCGGCACTATGGGCAGCAATTTTGGCGGTATCTTTGGTTGGTGTTAGGGTAAGGGTTTGTTCTTCCTTTGCATCTTTAAGTTTACTGTTTACATTGGAGTAAGTAAATAAGGTGTTAATAGCTAAAGGTGCTGCTAGGGGTTCTCGGAGGGTAAATTTTATCAAAGCACCTTTTTCTTCGCCAGCAAAAACATCGCTAAAATTAATAATTAGTTTTCCTTGCTCTAGGGTAAAAGGATAACCAAATACTTCTTCCAAATGCAGTTTATCCGCAGGGAAATCTACTAGCAATTGGCCATTTTGGGCAATAACCGATTGTAAAAATTGCAACTCCTTGCTAAACACTTTCCTAATATTTCTTTCCTTTTCAATAAAGTAATAATTTGCACCGCCATAATCGGCTAGGGCTTCCATAAGGTCTTCGTCAAAATCTGCCCCTAAGCCAAAAGTAGAAAGCGTAATGTTTTCCTTTCGGTTAATTTGCTGCACGGTATCTTGTAGCTTAAAACGGTCGGTAATGCCTTTGTTTGCTAATCCGTCCGACATCAGCAATACCCGATTTACATAGCCATCAATATAGGTGTTTCTTACTTGGTTAAATCCTTCTAACATGCCGCCACTTAAATTGGTAGAGCCATTGTGGGTAATGGCATCAATACTTTTTTTGAGGCGTTTTTTATGTTTAGAACTGGCTACCTGAGATTCTCTTACGACTAAAATTTCATGGTCGTAGGCCACCACCGAAATGCGGTCTTCTTTTCCTAGTTGGTCAATAATAAATTTGGCGGCCTCCTTGGCATGTTGCAACTTAGCTCCCGACATAGACCCGCTTCTATCTAACACTAAAGAAACGTTGAGTGGAGTAAGCGGTTGTTCGGCAAGAGATTCGCTTGCTTTAGCACTTACAAAAAGGTAAATAGCGGAGGTATCGTTTGCTAATCGGTAGGGTTTGCCGAGGTGTGCTTGATAGCTTAGTGTACCTTCGGGCATAGTTAAGTTATTGGTTTGGGCGTGTAGCCTATTAACGAGGCTTCCAAATACCAATAACAAGCAGAGTAGGGTAGTAGGAAGAGCAAGCAATTTATAATAGCGTGTTGATATAAGTGATTTTTCCATAGAGGGACAAAATTGTGCTTAACGATGGATATTTAAAACGTATTTTTTTAGTTTTAATGAGTTAGTTTGAACAGGCAAAAGAATAACAGCATTAAGGGCTTTTTTAGTATGCACTAAATATAAGCAAAAAAAAGTAAAAAGCCATTTCCAAGAGTTTTTACTTTCTTGAAAACGGCTTTTTACTTTTTACACAGACTATATTAACTGCTGCTATGCCACGGTTTCATCATTAGGTGTTTCGCCTTTTTCTGTTTCTGGTGACTTATTATCTACTGCCGATTCTTCATCGGCTGTAGGGTCTATTTTTTCTGTTGTTGTATCGGCTTCCGTAGTTTTAACGGGTGTCTTATCTTTATTATCCTTGCCCTCGCCGTCGTCATCGCTATCCTTAGCAGCTATATCGCTTGTATGGGTAGGCGATTGTGCTTGCACTTGTATAGCAACGGTTGTTTCACTACGAAATAGTTTTTCGATAGCATTAGGATTGTATGCAATTTGCGTTAAGCCTTTTAATGCATCAGGCAAAGGATGTTCGGTATAAGGTATACGCATAAAGTAACGAACAAGTTTATGTTCGTCAGCAAATTTCTCGTATCGTACCCAAGGATGCGAATCATTGGCATTTCCTACTAGCACAATTATAAGATCAGCCTCTTTAATTTTGCGCTCTAACTTGGGTCTAATAATACGCCCACGTTTAGTTTTCATGCCTTTATCGTCGCGTGTAGAAAAAATAATTTCAATATCTCCACACTTTTTACGCTTTCCCCATCGCTTTATTTTGTTCAAGTAGCGTTTGTCAGCATCTACGTAGCTTATAAATATTTTCTGCGGCATACGTCAATTAGTTTTCAGTATTTAAGTTAACCAGATGATTGGCTTGCTTTTAAATAAACAAGCTTGCACATAAAAAAGTGCAGTTTTAAATTTTCATTTAAATGATTAACACAAGTCTGTAATGATAATAATTAGTTTAGTGTTTAGTTTAGTGTCATTTTTAATTTAAGATAGTTAAACTACCTCAATTTATTAGTGGGTTAAAAGTGCTGAAAATGAAGCGGTGTTCATTAATCATTACACTTCTATGATTATATTTATAGGCATTTACTATGCAAAGGAACAAAATTTGTCATTAATGACAAATTAATGACGAAAAATTATTAAAAAAAAATGCACTTTTTCTAAAATAAACGCTTTAAAATCTTGGAACTTTCTACAAGACTTGGATAGCCAAAACCTACCTAAATACAAGATAATACCAGACAAATGTACTTAATTCAAGAGCCGTGCCAAATGTGACAATTGCTACTTAAAAAACTGACAAAAGCTTGATTAAAGGAAAATCTGTTTTTTTTATTGGTGGTGGGCAACAAGGAGGTTTTTTTGTAGGGTGTGCTACACAGTAAGGTATTGTTAAGGCTACACTTTGCCAATTAAAATTAGAAAAAAAAATACCCGAATCATTACTATGGAACGATTAAATGGATAAGTTGACGATCGCTAGGCAGTTATTTTTTGCTTATGCTAGGCGCAAAATGCAGTAATAGCAGCGCTCTTGCGAGTATTTGCAACAACGCATAAGCGGAAAAGAA
>JAHDBT010000593.1 GCA_020630215.1 Bacteroidota bacterium | reverse complement strand
GAGAAAAAGCAGATAAATATTATATCGAATCGAATTACCAATACGAACCCGATGAATTAGATATACTAGAGGAAGATACCATTTTAGTGCAAGGCAGTTTTGAAGAATTTGATGCGCTAGTGGAATTTGCCAACACCCACGATTTAAATAATACAACAAATTACGAAACCGTAACCGAACAATTAGCTATTAATAGTTATGTAGATTATTTTATTACCCAATTATTTTTTGCCAATATTGATTGGCCCTACAACAATTTAAAATGCTGGAAACCGCAAATACAAAATGGACAATGGCGATATATTTTATTTGATTTGGATGCAACATTAAGAGGAAGCCCAAGCGTTTTGCCACAGACCGACCAGATGACCTATATACTAGGCCCAACGGGCGAAAATTTAAAACATGTACAATTATTTAAAGGCTTATTACAAAACACTTCCTTTAAACATTATTTTATTAACCGTTATGCCGATTTAATGAATACCGCTTATTCCGAAAATAATTTATTAACGCATTTAGAAACCATGAAAAATGGTATAGCACCAGTTATTCCTCTACAATTTGAAAAGTGGGGAACGGATGTAAATAAATGGACTACGCAAACAAATTTAATGATACCTTTTATTGAAGACCGTCCTAGTAAAGTACGCACACATATTGAAACCTATTTTGAATTAAATAACCAAGTTAATTTAACTTTAAAAACAATTCCAGAAAATGCAGGAAGTATAGCACTTAATTCTATTACCATAGATAATTTTCCTTGGGAAGGAATTTATTTTAATGGTGTACCCATTAATTTAAATGCACTAGTAAAAGAGGGATTTGTATTTACTCATTGGCAATCAAATAATACGATTTTGCCAATGGATATTAATACCGCAATTAATTATAATTTCACCACTAACGATACCATTACCGCTTATTTTATTCCTAGTAATTTAAACGAAGAAAATCCTTTTATTACTTACCCTAATCCTAGTAGCGATAAAATGCAATTGCAATTTTTATTAGCAGAAGAGGACGTAATTAATTTGCAAGTTTACAATGCCAAAGGGCAATTAATGGAAGCGCATAAATTAACAGGATTAATAGGCGCAAATTATTTTGAATTAAATGTTGCGAATTATTTTAAAGGAATTTATTTTATTCAATTAGCAGGAAATAGTTTTTGCCATACACAATCGGTAGTGGTCGGGAATTAAATTTTTCCTGACTGTTTTTTATACCACCTTTTTCCCAATCTCCACTTCAAAAGGAGTGCCTGGATTTAAAATGAAAAACAAATTATCAAAAGCATGTTCCTCTTTAAATTCGAGGGCAACAATTACCACATTTTCAGGTTTGGGTAGCGCGCTTTTCTTTACCATTTCTTGACTGGTAAATATGGGGATAAATTTTTGTTCGCCTTTATTATAAGTCAGAAAAGGTCTTTTGTTTTGTCCATCAACGAATTGGGTGATAGAAATTAATTTTGATTTTTTTAGCGTTTCAATTAATGCCGGCTTGTATTTATTAGGATTGAAATAATGCTGCATTAATTTTACTTGCAATTCATTTTTATGCTGATTTTTTTTGGAATAAAAAGGCGTGTTAAATTGTTTAATACCTTTCAGTAAATCAGGGCGTTCTTCAGTAGAGGCAAAATGCATTCTGGTGTTTTTGTGGTAAATTTGCTTAATTGAATAGGTCATTTTTTTTATGCTTTCTAATTCACCATTGTGTTCTACGCCTAAAAATAATTTATTTTGTTTTGATTCTTTGTTGTACAACATGCCGAAATAAGCGGTATCAATTTCGGGTTTTGATTGCATATAACTTACCAAATCTTCTAAGAGATTTCTGCCAGCTAAGGATGCTTCTTTAGGTTTTTCTTTTTCAATATGCGCTGCTACTTCGTCTATTAAATTAGGGCTTTGTATTTCCTCCCCCCTAGGTGTAGGCATATCTTCTGCTAGGTTTTTTTCTGCATCAGTATTTACTGTTTCCTTGTTTTTACTTTTCTTTTTAAAAAAATCAAATAGTCCCATGTTGTTAATTTAAAGAGGTTGTTTAAAAATTAAGCAGTCTAAGTAAATTTTTGTTAGGAGGGTAAAGCAAAAATGGAAATTTGTTGATCGTATTCAACGAATTTAGCTAAATTCGTTCAATAGAATGAATGAATTTACATTTTTCAAGCAAAAATCTTTTAAGGCCTAGAAATTATTTTTCAGAAGTATTTGCGTCTGCTAGGATAAGAGTATCGTGCCAAAAAACTTTTTCCAAAAGCTTTCCTTCATAAAACCATACACATTTTACCCGAATAGTAGTACCAACACTTTTTACTTGCTTAGATTCTGGAATATTGTTTTTAGCGGAGTATAGCTCTTTTTTTACTTTGTCATCAACAAATATTTCTGATACAACCATGTAAGGGGTAACAAAGGCAACAGGGCTATAGACTTCTTCAGTCCTTACTGGTTCCCTAATAGATTTTACTGTTGTTTTTTTACAAGAAACGTTATAAGCAGCCGATTTAAGGCAAACTACGTCGCCAACATTTAAGTTAGTGCAATTAATTTTATTTTTTTTGTCATTAACTTCTTCCATTTCAATATTTTTTATTATTATTAAAAGCAACTACAGTATTCACTGTATTGGTTACAGGTGTTTAACAAACCAAAGGTAACACATTTATGGCATTTTATGTTACTTACTAATCATTGAAACAACGTATTATATGCCTAAACGTACTTGTTTGAGGAATGGTTATGGACTGAATGGTTAAGAAAGGTTGCAGTCAAAAGCAAGCCTCTCAGGAAATAAATAATTAGTTTTATTTTCATTGTATCATCTTTTAATTTAATTTATAACGGGGTTCGGAGTCTCGGACGACGGTTTGCTCGAAAGAGGATTGTACCAATACGCTACATGATATTCCGTGTGCTGTAGTTGTTTTTTTACTATGCAAAAGAAAAAGACACATAAGAAAGACTGGTTTAAACGAAAAGGCTATCTACACTTGACTAAACGATTGGAGTCAAAGGATAGAACTAGTATTAGCCGATTATTGAAAAATAAAGGTTATGTAGCTTGTCATGCTTTTTACCCTTTGATTTTCCATGAAATAATTGAACGTAGGAGAAAGAAGAAAAATAAGAAAAGACCTATATCCTATGCAACACATTTAGATACACAAATTTTTAGTTTTTATGCTCAAAAGCTTTCTAAAATCTATGAGGCTAAATTAAAGGCTAATTCGGAATTAAACAAAGTAGTTACTGCATATCGCAGAATTAATGATGCAAATGGTAAAGGAAAACGGAATATTCATTTTGCTAAGGATGCATTTGAACTCATAAAAAAATGGGGAAATTGCGCAGTATTAACTTTCGACATTAAAAGCTTTTTTCCTACTATTGATCATATTTTACTCAAAAAATCATGGACTAATTTATTAGGAGAAAATTCTCTTCCTCCTGACCACTATAATATATATCGGGCTGTTACAAATTTTTCTTATATCAGGAAAGAAGAGTTGAAAGATACTAAAGGAAATTTTGATGAAGCACGATTAGCAGAATTGCGAAAAAAAGGTATTGAAGCTTTTTTTGAATCTGGAACTGAATTTAGAGAAAAGGTAGTAAATAATCCATCCATTCGAATTTACAAGAATAAAAATAAATTAAATGGTCGTTATGTCGGTATACCTCAAGGTTTGCCGATTACGCCATTACTTGCAAACCTGTATATGTATAATTTCGACATGCAAGTTATTGAAGAATTGGTCAAAACCAACTTATGTGCTTATAGACGTTATTCTGATGATATTCTTATTATTTGCAATCCTGCTAATGCAAATAAAATTGAAAAAAGAATTCGAGAGCTATTAAAGAAAAAAACTCGTTTACAGTTATCTAATTCTAAAACGGAACGATTTATTTGTAAAGTAGAAAATGGTATACAGACTTTACAAAATATTAAAACCAATAAACCGTATTTAACTTACCTTGGATTTGATTATTATGGTTATATACCCATCCCAAAGTGGTGTTGATTATTTTTTTTACCTTTGCTATCCCAAATA
>JAHDBT010000592.1 GCA_020630215.1 Bacteroidota bacterium | reverse complement strand
GAATTGGAAAAAAGAATAATCAAAGTGGTGGAGTTTATTTTTTCTCATTCACTTAACTAAAATAATCCCTCATTTTTTCAAAAAAGCCTCGTTCGTTTTTACCAGGTGCAGGCTCAAAATTAGCTGCATTACGCAATCCTTCTAATGTAGCTCGTTCGCTAGGACTAACATTTTTGGGAGTCCATACATTTACTTCTACTAGTTGGTCGCCTTTGCCGTAGGCATTTAAAGAGGGCAAGCCTTTGCCTTTTAAGCGGAAAATTTTACCCGATTGTGTGCCAGGCGGAATTTTTATTTTTGCTTTTCCTTTAATCGTTGGTATTTCTATGGTATTGCTTCCTAAAGCAGCATCAACAAAGCTAATGTACAAAGTAAAAACAACATCATTGTCTTTCCTTTTAAGGTGTTCGTGTGCTATTTCCTCAATGCTAATCAGCAAGTCGCCAGCAGGGGCATTGCGTTCGCCCATATTTCCTTTTCCCGTCATAGATAGCTGCACGCCACTTACTACACCCGGCGGTATATCAATACTAATGGTTTCTTCGCCATACATACGGCCCTCGCCAGCGCAAGAAGTACATTTTTGGGTAATTACTTGTCCATTACCTTGGCAAGTAGGGCAGGTAACCGTTGTTTGCATTTGTCCTAAAAAGGTATTGCTTACTTGTCGTACCCTACCATGTCCGCCACAGGTTTCGCAGGCTCTTACGGCATTGCTATTTTTAGCACCCGAACCGTCGCAGGTATTACACTGTATATGTTTGCGTACTTTTATTTTTTTCTGTACGCCTTCGGCAATTTCTTGTAAAGTTAATTTTACTTTCACACGTAAATTACTGCCTCTACGACCACCACCGCCACGTCTTCTGCGGCTGCCCTGTCCAAAAATATCTCCAAAAATATCTCCAAAGTTTTCAAAAATATCTTCTACATTTACATTGCCACCGCTAAATCCTCCAGCACCACGCATACCTGCATGACCAAAGCGGTCGTACCGAGCCTTTTTTTGTTCATCGCTCAATACTTCATACGCTTCGGCAGCTTCTTTAAATTTATCTTCGGCAGCTTTATCGTCGGGGTTGCGGTCGGGGTGATATTTCATCGCTACCTTTCGGTACGCTTTTTTTATTTCCGCAGCACTAGCTCCCTTCGATATGCCTAGCACTTCATAATAATCTCGCTTGTCCATGTTTATTTTACTTGTATGCGAATAAGGAAGGTCATCAGAAAAAGTTTTTACACTTCCTTATTTAATGTTTTAGATTCAATAGTCAAAAAAAACTAGTGCAGGTAACAATTATTTACCAACCACTACTTTGGCGTAACGAATAATTTTTTCGTTTAAGTAGTATCCTTTTTCTACTTCGTGTAGCACCTTGCCCTTTTGCTTTCTCGAAGGCGCAGGTAATTCCGAAACCGCTTCGTGCAATTCGGTATCAAAAGCCTGGTTTTGTACATCCATTGCTTTTAATCCTTGGTTGGTCAACAGTTTTTTTAATTTGTTGTAAATTAGCTTAGTACCACTATTATCTGTTTTTGCGGCTTCATCGGCTAAAAAAGCACGTTCAAAATCATCTAAAATGGGTAATAATTCGGTAATAATATCCTCCGCAGCATTTTTTCTAATTTCTAATAGCTGACGAGCATTTCGTTTTCTCGAATTATCAAAATCGGCAACTAAGCGCAAATAACTATTTTTTTTGTCTGCCAATTCTTCTTTTAGCTTAGTTATTTCGTCTGTTGCCTGTGTTTCTTCTATCTTTACTTCAACGGTATTATCTTCTGGAGTCGATTCGGTTGTTAAGGTCTCTTCTCCCTGCAAGCTTTCCGTATCTTTTATCTCTTTTTCACTCATAGTGCGTATTTTAGTACGATTTATGTTAGTTAATGCTAGTATATTGTTAGTTTAAAAACTCTTTATCCAACAAGTAGAAATAGGAAATTATTTAATTAGCACTACTTATTTGCACTTTTACCTTAAAATAGATACTAGAATCTGATACAAGTGCAAATAGAAGTTACATAGGTTGTGTAAAAGGATAAAAAGTTCCTTAGTAGCCTGTCAAGTTAACAGTGTCGAGTTACTTTTGAGTGAGTTTTATTTCCTAGCAAGGCGCAAAACGCAGTTATGAACGTGTGTTTTTTGCGATAGCAAAATAAATATCCCTTTGGATATTTAAGCTAAGAGAACCGCTTGCGGCTATTAAAAGCTACGGCGAGTATTTGCAACGCCGTTAGGGAGTAAAAATCGTCAAAACAGCCGACATGATTAACTTGAAAGACCACTTAGCACAAAAACAAACATCTTGCCATGCCCATATTGCGGTCATTCTGGCAGTAGATGTAATTTTTTGCGCGACAAAAATACGCATTATGTGTTAAGGAAACTGCATAGTGGCACATATTTAAGTGCTACTTTTTTAAACATTAGGTAATACTTTACAAAAAAAGTACTTGTTATATCAGGACAAACAAAATAAACTGTGTAATTTGCAGAATTGTATTTTATACGCAACAAATGTTTGTATTTTTTTGAGAAATGATGTACAAAGCATTAATAATGTTTTAATTTTACTAAAATACCCCCTTTTAAATAGGCATTAATTATTTAAATGGAAGGTATTTAATTATGAAGGTTTGGTTTAAAAAAATAGATGTACGCAATTATTGACATAGAGGCAACAGGAGGTAGTCCTAAGCGAGATAAAATTACGGAGGTAGCGATATATCGGTATGATGGGGAAAAAGTAGTTGATACTTTTAGCACACTCATTAATCCCGAAATCGAGATTCCGCCTTTTATTAGCAGACTTACAGGCATTACAGACGATATGGTGGCCGAAGCTCCCAAATTTGAGGAAGTAGCAGAACGCATTTTGGAACTAACAAAAGATGCTGTTTTTGTAGCACACAACGTACAGTTTGATTACTCGTACATGAAAGCTGAGTTTAAGCGTTTAGGACATGAGTTTGAACGCAAAAAGCTATGCACGGTTATTTTATCTAAACAAATTTTGCCAGATGTAGAGTCTTACAGCCTAGGTAATATTTGCCAAGAGTTGGGCATTCCAATAGAAAATAGACACCGTGCTAAAGGAGATGCAAAGGCAACAGTAGAATTATTTAAATTGCTAGTAGATAAAGATGAGTTTAATTGCATTTACGATAATATACATGACGTAGATTTGTACAAAAATTTGCCGCCTAATTTAGAGGGCAAAGTACTAGCTACTCTGCCAGAAGAAACAGGCGTTTATTATTTTCATAACGCTATTGGCAAAGTGATTTTTGTAGGCAAAAGTGTAGATATTCGTCGTAGGGTATACCAGCATATTATTAACAACATTAGCACCAAAGGCAAACGTTGGCAAATGTTGGTAAAAACGCATAACATTTCGTTTCAGGAAACCGGCAGCGAGTTAATTGCTCAACTGCTCGAATCGTATGAAATAAAACGCTTGCGCCCCAATTACAATAAAGCGCAACGGGCTAGGCGATTTAACTACGGTATTTTTAAATACCAAGAGGAAGACGGGTATCTGCAAATAGAAGTGCGAAAGCTAAAAAGTGGTGAGCGACCTATTGCTGCTTTTTCGAAGGAAGAGTATGCCCTGAAAATACTAAAAGCAAGGATGGAGCAATACAAGCTTTGTCCGCACTTTTGTGGGGTTAAAGGGAAAGGGAAAAGTAAAAAAACAAAGGAAGGCGCTTGCGAAAACGTAAAGCGTTCGTTGTGTAATGGCGCATGTTTAGGCAAAGAAAAAGTAGCTGCCTATAACCGTAGAGCTCGTAAAGCTTTTAAAGATTTAGAATATCCTGCTAGTAACCTATTTATTATTGGCGAAGGACGAGTATACCCCAATAAATCGGTAGTATATGTAGAAGACAGTACCCTAGTAGGATGGGGCTATTTTGAAGCCGATTTTATTAAGGAGGAAAACTACGAGCTGATAAAAGAAAAAATTATACAAATGCCTTACAACTACGATGCCGATAAACTAGTACGTACCTACATTGATAAAAACAAACTCGACGAAATTATTAAACTGGGCAATGTAAATCAAGTGCCTGTTAATAGTGGA
>JAHDBT010000591.1 GCA_020630215.1 Bacteroidota bacterium | reverse complement strand
GCCGTTACCTTTTCTTCTTTAAACTGTTGGACATGCTCCCATCCGTGCATGATCATGTCCATGCGTAGTGCGCCCTCGGTTAGACACTTTTCGATAGCGTCGGCTAGTTCTTCTATGTTTTGAGGGGTGATGTACAAGGTGTGATGTCCACCCGCCTCACTAAAACAGGAACCTTTGGAGGTAATTACAGGAATTCTGCTAAATAAACCCTCAATAATAGGTAAACCAAAGCCCTCAAAAGTAGATGGGTAGACTAGACATTTGGCACAACGATAGACCGCAGGCAGTTGTTTTTGTGATAGGTTGTGGAAAAAACTAACTTGCGAATTAAGTCCGTTTTGTGCCACATAGTTTTTTACCTGTTTCACATACTCTCTTCCATCATCTCGTCCTACAACGACTAAATGCACATCGAGTTTTGGTTGTAGGGCTTGTACGGCCTTGATTAAGTTTAGGAGATTTTTCCGTTCGTTTATAGATCCTACATACAAAATATAGTCGGTAGGCATTCCATCGGGCAGTTTGTATTCTTTTTCCATAAAAAAGCCGTGTTGTAAAAATACGGCATCGTCGTAATCGTAAAAAATGGGGTTACAGCCTTGGTAAACAACTTCTATTTTGTTGGCAGGCGTACCCAAAAATTCTACAATATCTTGTTTCGTTTGTTCGCTTATGGCAATCACCTTATCAGCAGCGGCACAAGCTTTTTTACTTTTTTGGAGATAGGTTTTGCGGTCGATGCTAGGATATAATTCGGGGTAACGTAGGAAGATGAGGTCGTGAATAGTTACCACGTTTTTTGCGCCTCCTTTGGCGATGTTATTGGGTAATTCGTTGCTCAATCCGTGGTAAATATCGAGTTTATCTTTTTGTATTTGGTTTCCTAAAAACAAACTGCGCCACAAACTTCCTCCAAACAGTTTTTGCCAGAAAGTTTGTGGCGATTGTACTAGCATATTATCCGCTATTTGAAATTGTACTTTGTTAAGTTGTATTTCGGCTTTAGGTGTGTACAAAACGTACTCATTATCAGGATATAATTTAGATAAATTGCTAAGGAGGGTACGGCTGTAATTGCCTAATCCTGTAGTATTAAAAAATGCACGTTTGGCATCAAAACCTATTTTCATAATATGCTAATTGAGTTTGCTTATAAACTTGGTTATCAGTTTTTTAAGTTAGGTTGCTTAATGTGTTGCTTACTAGTGTTGTACTGCATTATTTTATTGCCAATAGCACAAGATAAGCAGCGTTTTTGTTTACAATATTCGTTTTTTAGCTGTAACAATGCTTGTGTTTCTAAGGCACTTTTACTGCTAACTCCCAAGCTGTTCCACTGTTCAATAATACGGTTTTTTTCAGGAGGTAATTGTTCTAGTAATTGCAAAGCTTTGTCCTCGTATTGTGTTTGTGCGGTTTGCTTGCCATACACAAATAATATGGGAATAATGGTGTTGATGAGGATGCTGTTAATGGTATTTTTGCCTATTTTTTTAGGTCGATTTACCGACATCTTATCAAACACATAATGTTGTTGCCAATAGCTGGAAACTTGCACATTAAATAGCTTGTGAAAATCTTTTACACTTTTGGTTGTTAATAGCTGGGCAAACAGCCCGCTTGATTGGTGAATGAGTGCTGCTAATTGAGCCAATCTAATACTCGGAAAATTAGCAGGACGCAGGCCTCCAAATTTCCAGCTATGTGTTTTTAAGCTTTTTAAACCAAACTTTTTTTGTAGAAAAGTGTATTCTTTTTTTAGTTGTTGAGGGTATTCCTCTTTAAACTCGGTTTGTAGCAAACCTGCGTGTCCTAGCAGTAAAGCCTCTAATTGAAACAGGCTGTTTTTATGTTTTGCCAGTATGTTTAGGGGCAGCGATTTTGCCAATTGCTCAAACGGTTCGGCATTAAATTTACTACCTAAAGCACGGCATAAAAATTGGTAAAAGGTGTTTTCCCAACTGTTTTTATTTTGTTGTAGGCTTTGTAAAATGGGCTTTGTTTTGCGTTCTAGTCGTTCTACTAGCAGTCGGTCTTTTAATCCAATAAGGGTAAATTCGTCTACTAGGTGAATGAGCTTTTCGCAGGGAATCCAATGGGTATCTCCTTGTAAAAGGAGGTAATTTCGGTAGAGATTTGGAGCAATTTTATCTTTAATTTCTAGCGTGGGGATAGGGTGTCCATCCTTGCGTTGTATTGGGTAATCGGCTTCGTATACAAGATGCAGAATTACATTATCGTAAGCTTCGTCCTTTTGATGTCCATGTTTGAGCCAATCGCTTGCTTTTACATGAATTTCTACGTTACCAGCCCATATGGTATCACCAATTTTTATTTTGGCATTAAAAAAATCGGGTCCCGACTGAAAGTTTTGCTCGCCAACCGATAAAATTGTTACGGTTTCGTTGGTGTCGGTTAATAAATCGGTTTGCGTAAATAAACGCAACTTCCATACATAGGAAATAAATGCTTCATTAATCATTGGTCGTGGTAATTTTAAAAGTGAACATTAAATACATTGTTTAATTGTTTAATTGTTTAATTATTGAGATAGTTAAAAGGCAATTCCTAGTGCAACGCCTAGTCGTTTAAAAAGGAAACCTCTTCTTACTTCGTAGAGTTGTTGTAGTAGTAGCGGTCCTTCTAAGCTAGGGCTATTGTAGTAGGGATTTACAAACAAGTCAATCGAAAATCGGTTTTCTACAATCCATTGGTGACCTAGCACAATGCCATAGCCAATATTGGTTATGTTACCGCTGGTGTTTAGGCTATCAACGTTATAGCTTGTAATGTCGATGTTTAATTTTTCGTAAACCAGATTTGCGCCTACATAAATGCCATGTGGAGCTTCTGTGTAAGTGGTGCTAGGGTATAGCCGAATTTCGGGAATTACGTTAAAACCTGTTTCGTTTGTGGTGGCAATTCCTACGCCTTCTTCTTGGCTTTTGAGGAGATAATTAGCTCCTAGCACAGCACTTAGTTTTTCGTTTAAAGTATATTCGTACATACCGCCAAAACTGCCTGATACAACACCTGCTAAATTTACCTTTACCACACTCTTTTGTGCCGAAGCAGTAAACAGACCAAGTCCTATCAATAAAAGGTATAAATACACCCCAACTACAATAATTTTTTTCATGTTAGATTTTTAATCGACCTTCAAGATATAACGAAATTTGAGAATGGCCAAATGCAGGGGAGATTTTTGTTATCGATTTTTGAGTTTTAGTATTATTTGTAGTGCAAAGTTTGTGCTTGGTTTTGTTGGTGACTTGTTTAATTCAATTGAGTGTTTGGGTGTGTTTTAAACCAGTTCCTTATTCAACAAAGCATAACGCAAGTGATCTTCCCAGCAGTTATTAATTTTAAGAAACTGTTTGGAGTAGCCTTCTTTTTCAAAACCCAATTTTTCAATTAATTGGATAGAACGGCTATTGCTAGGCATAATGTTGGCTTCTATTCGATGCAGCCCCAGCTCCTTAAAAATATAGGGAATCGCAGTACTTAGGGCTTCGTGCATATAGCCTTTTCCTACGATACTTGCTGCTAATTTATAGCCAAGGGTGCAGTTTAAAAATACGCCTCGTACCATATTGTCGAAATGAATATCTCCTAAAATAGCTTGCTCAAAAATGGGAGAGGAGGTATTCGTTTTAAGGAATATAAAAAAACGAATACCTCCGCCATTTTCTCTTGCCCTTGTTTGCTTTTGCAGTCTGTTTTGTTGGTGTGTTAAGGTGTAAAAGGTTGCTTGTTTACTAGGTGACCATGCTTTAAAATGTGTTTGGTTTTGGCATTCGTAAGCCAGCACACTGTTGGCCATTTGGAAATGACTTGTGTGTAGGAGTAGGCGAGGGGTTTGTAGGAGGATGGGGGGCATTTTGATTTTTTTTGGATGGAATAAGTTGCTAAGTTAAGTTTTTTTTTTTGATTTTAAAGAGGTGGTCTCTTACAAACTTAACCGTTGACTAATTTACCAAATCACCACCTTCCCACTAAAAAAACTTCCATCACTTCCCTGTATTTTTATCATATAAATACCCGCACTTAAATTGCCTACTGCTAGGCGGTCGTTGGGTAAAC
>JAHDBT010000590.1 GCA_020630215.1 Bacteroidota bacterium | reverse complement strand
AATGCTGCTTTCTCCGCTTCCGCTTGTTTAGATAATGCTGCTTTCTCCGCTTCTGCTTGCTTCGCTTGTTTGGCTAAGGTTTCTTCAAAGGTTTCGCCATGTACCCCTAAGTACAATTGTTCGGCAAGTATTGATAAACTGGACATATCCATATTGGGGGTGTTTTTTAATGTTTCCATAGCATTTTTAGAAAATTGTAGTTCTAAATTTTGGGGTAATTGTAGAAGTAATTGGATAAATTTTATCAGACTAAGAATTTGTTCATGTGTATACTTTCTTTCTAAAGCTAACTCAACAAGTTTGCGTTTGAAGGTATAGCGTTTTTGCGACTCGTTTTGGGTTTGATGTAAGTATTGTACTGCTAATACAACGATGGCAAAAGGGTTCTTATTTTTTAATAATTGCTCCTGCTGTGCCTTGCGTACCTGATAAGTATTGAACTCGTACAAAATGTTAGTGCCTAAAAACTGATAGACAAATTTATTGTATCTTTTAGGTACTTTCTCGCCTGTATACACTGCCAAAGCCGTTACCTCTTCCTCGTACTTATCGTAGATGCGGTAGAAATAGGTAAACATTCTTTGGGCGAAATTAGTTTCATGTGCGTCTTGTACTTCTATATGGATGAGTATCCATTTTTCGCTGCCGTCTTTTAGTAGCACGCGCACCAATTTGTCGTTTACAACTGTGCCTTTTTTAATTTTATCGGCAATGATTTTGTACAATTCTTGCTCCAAAAATTGTGGGGCTTGACTAAAATCAACCAAAGGATAAACTTCTGGCAAAAAGAAGGCAATAAATGCCTCAAATTGCTCTTTGATGATGTTTTTCCACAGGCCATCATAATTGATGGGAACAGAAGGGTTTGTTTCTTTCATTACATGTTTTTGATGGGTTTGGGGATAATGGGTTGTGGTTGTTACAAAGATAAGGCTTTTTTTGGATAAATGCTAATTTATTTAGGATTTTTGTTCTTGCTTTTGCACTAGCAAGCCCCAAGCGAAGGCTTTAAAAACAAACGCAAAGACAACAGCAAGAATTTTCAATACAACGAAAAAGCACCAGTTGGGATATGCCGTATTTCATAGCGTATTGAAGGGCAATTTGAATAAAGGGCTTTCCAGTGCAACTGGAAACAACAATTGGGATAGGTCCTATTTCATGGCGTATTGATGGGCAATTTGAATAAAGGGCTTTCCAGTACAACTGGAAAAAACAATTGGGATAGGTCCTATTTCATGGCGTATTGATGGGCAATTTGAATAAAGGGCTTTCCAGTACAACTGGAAAAAACAATTTGCCTAAAATTGGGGGCAAGCCCCCAAACCCCTTGACGACTCGCTCCATTCCGTTATATTTGCCTCGCTAATAGCTGCTACGCCTAGCTATTGCTCAACAAATATACTCCATTGCGCTCTTTTTCTTTTTTTTGCTCGCCCTTTGCACGCCTAAAAGCGCAAAGGCTTGCCCTGCCTGATGGAGGTCTACTAATAACTATAGGCAAGGCGAAACCCGTAGCTGAGGCTCCTGTAATACGGGTTGCTGAAGTGCCGATAAGCAACACGGGCGAAGTAAGGATAGCCGTTCCACGAACCGCCACGCAACACGCGAGAACGGCCTAATGTTATCCCTTTAGGATTATCCTCAGGACTGCTCCCATAATAATCCGCTCCATACCAATCACTACACCATTCATACACATTGCCACTCATGTCGTACAAACCCAATTCATTAGGCTTTTTACCACCTACCACATGGGTTTTACCAGCGCTATTATCACCATACCAAGCAACACTCCCTATATCATTACTACCTGCATATTTATAGCCTTTACTTTTAGTTCCCCCTCTAGCGGCAAACTCCCATTCTGCCTCCGTAGGTAGCCTAAATTTTTTCTCTGTTTTTTTATTTAAGGCTTTTATAAAATCCTGTATATCCTCCCAACTCACCCGCTCTACAGGGCATTTATCGCAGCCTTTAAATTTTAGTTTTTCAGGGTCACTACCCATTACAGCACGCCATTGTGCTTGCGTTACTTCGTATTTACCTATTTGGTAGCTGCTTAATGTAACGCTGTGTACTGGTTTTTCACTATCATAACAACCCTCTTCTTGTTCTTTAGTACAGCCCATTTTAAAAGTACCACCTTGTACGGTTACCATATTATCAATTAGTTTAGTTATTTCTTTTTGCTTCTCTGCTTCTGACATCCCTCCTGCCATAAAACCTTTTACAACAAAAAACAAAGCTAAAATTCCGATAAAAGGTACCAATACAAACATGGTGTTTCGGATAAATAATTTGGGCTTGCGATTATTATTCTTTTCCTCCTTATCTACTACATAGAATCCATCTGCTTCTTTTTCCGCTTGTCGTCTTTGCGCTTGCCGTTTTTTCTCCTTTTGCCGTTCGTCCTCTGCTTTTCTCCTCAATTCCTCCAAACGAATTGCCTCTTGTTGTGCTCTCCTTTTTTGTTCCTCTGTGGCTTGTGTAGCTACATCTTTTTTTAACTGGTTAGCTCTTGTATTTCCCTTATCTAATTGTAGCACTTTATTTGCCCAATTTATGGCGCTATCATAATCTTTTTCTGCTAGAGCTTGTTTAGCTAGTGTTAGGTATTTTGCAATTTGGGCTTGCCTTTCTGCTGCTAACCTTTGGGCTTCTATTCTTCTTTCTTTAATGGTATTTATACTCCTAATAATTCCTTGGGCAATATTGGTATAAGCATCTGCTTCATCTTTCCAACCACTAATAGGTTTAGCATCTTTAGGCAGAGCTTGCAGTTTTTTTAAAGGTGTTTGCTCCCACAAACAAGCACGCAATATAACAGGCACTACAATCGCATCATTGCTTTCATGTCTCTCTAAAGCATCCTTTACCTCCTTATTATAAAAATAATCCGATGCCAAAGAGTTAGCACTCACTAGTAACAAAATAACATCTGCATTGTATAAATGCGTATTAATTTCTTTTTCCCAAACAGCTCCAGGTACAATTTCGCCATCATACCAAATTTTAATTTCCTTATCTCGATGTAAGGGCATGAGGTATTTACGCAATTTTTTAAGGTAGTCCGTATCTTCTCGCGAGTAAGCAATAAATACATTGATGTGCTGCTTTGGCTTGCTCATAATAACTTAATAAACGCTAAATATACGTATTGTTTTTTACTTACCGTAACTATAACAAACTATTTACTTTTTTGTGCAACAGGGCAAGTTTTTGCCAAACTATTCCCCTTTTGGTCATCGAGCGTAGTCGAGATGCCCAACAGGATGCATGGAAACACCCTTTATTGTTACCTTTAAACCCGTTCACCTCACATACTTCGACTTCGCTCAGTACACCGCATTCGACTACGCTCAGTAACCGGTGAACTATTTGCTTTGATTAGCAATTTTTAAAACCGCAGATTATTTAACGTGAACTAGAGACTAACTAACACGCTGTTTCCATCGGATGTTGTGTACTTAACATAAGGTGCTTCGACTATCTGTTAAGATACTTGTTGGTAGATCGGGTAAGCTGCATTCCATCTGGAGATGATAATGTACAGATGCTTCGAACTGCTGTTGGTTGCACAAGTATTTAGTTACCAATAATGTCTTTTTATAGCTCCCAACTTGAAGTCGGAAGACACCCCTCCCACGGAGGAATTTTGCCTTGCCTAGCGAATAGTGACTGCTATGATTTAGAAGTAATTGCTCGTTTCCTTTACATTAAAATGGAGCTTCCCCCCCCTATGCTTAATGGGGGGTAATTCATGACATGTTTGGGGAAACTGGAAGTGCTGGGCTTTCTAGTGCAACTAGAAAGAACAAATCAGGATAGGTCGTAATTCATTACGTGGTGGGAAGAGATTTGAAATACGGGGCTTTCTAGTGCAACTAGAAAGAACAAATCAGGATAGGTCGTAATTCATTACGTGGTGGGAAGAGATTTGAAATACTGGGCTTTCTAGTGCAACTAGAAAGAACAAATCAGGATAGGTCGTAATTCATTACGTGGTGGGAAGAGATTTGAAATACTGGGCTTTCTAGTGCAACTAGAAAGAACAAATCAGGATAGGTCGTAATTCATTACG
>JAHDBT010000044.1:17760-24776 GCA_020630215.1 Bacteroidota bacterium | reverse complement strand
GATGATAACGGCGATGGCGTACAAGACCCAGGTGAAGAAGGCATCCCAGGTGTAGTAGTAACATTGTTTGATGATGGTGTTGCGATTGCAACGACTACTACTGATGATGATGGTGCTTACGACTTCACAGGTATACTACCAGGTGATTACACAGTAACAGTAGGTGCAGGCCCTAACGGAACTACCTTAACTACTACTGGTTCTTATAACGTAAGTTTAGCAGAAGGCGAAGACTTCAACGATGCAGACTTCGGATTTGAACCTTCTCCAGATGCTGGCTCAATCGGCTCAATCGTATTTAACGATATTGATGGTGACGGTGTACAAGACCCAGGTGAAGAAGGCTTACCAGGTGTAACAGTTGAATTATTAGATGAAAATGGTAACGTAATCGCTACTACTATCACTAATGATGATGGCGAATACACATTCGATAATGTACCAGCAGGTGATTACACGGTAGTTGTAGGTAACGGTCCTGACGGATCAACTATCACAACATCAGGTTCTTACGACATCAGCTTAACGGAAGGCGAAGACAACACGGATGCTACATTCGGTTTCGAGCCTGCTCCAGACTCTGATGGTTCTATCGGCTCAATCGTATTTAACGATATTGATGGTGACGGTGTACAAGACCCAGGTGAAGAAGGCTTACCAGGTGTAACAGTTGAATTATTAGATGAAAATGGTAACGTAATCGCTACTACTATCACTAATGATGATGGCGAATATACATTCGATAATTTACCAGAAGGTGATTACACCGTAGTGGTAGGAAACGGTCCTGACGGATCAACTATCACAACATCAGGTTCTTATGATATCAGTTTAGCGGAAGGCGAAGACAACACGGATGCAACATTCGGTTTCGAGCCTGCTCCAGACTCAGATGGTTCTATCGGCTCAATCGTATTTAACGATATGGATAACGACGGCGTACAAGATCCTAATGAAGAAGGTATCGCAGGTGTAACTGTAAACTTATTAGATGGTGCTGGTAACGTAATCGCTACTACTATCACTAATGATGACGGTGAATACTCTTTCGGTGATTTACCAGCAGGTGATTATACGATAGAAGTAGGAAACGGTCCTGACGGTTCAACAGTAACAACTACTGGTATTTATAACATCAGTTTAGCAGAAGGCGAAGACAACACGGATGCAACATTCGGTTTCTACACAGAACCAGAACCAGAAACAGGTTCTATTGGTGACTTCGTATTCAATGATAGCGATAACGATGGCATCCAAGATGCTGGCGAAGAAGGTATCCCAAGTGTAATCGTAACATTATTCGACAACGGCGTTGTTGTTGCTACAACAACTACTGACGACGATGGTGCTTACAGCTTCACTGATTTACCAGCAGGTGATTACACCGTAGTTGTAGGTGACGGACCAGAAGGAACCGTAATTACAACAGCAGGTTCTTACAATGTAAGTTTAGCAGAAGGTGAAGACTTCATTGACGCTGACTTCGGATTCTACACAGAACCACAACCTGAATTAGGTTCAATTGGTGACTTTGTATGGTACGATGATAACGGTGATGGTGTACAAGATTCTGGCGAAGCTGGTATCCCAAGTACAACGGTTACTTTAACAGACGGCAACGGAACTGTAATTGCTACCACAACAACTGATGATGATGGTGCTTACTTATTCGATGAATTACCAGCAGGTGATTATACCGTAACAGTTGGAGCAGGTCCAGAAGGAACTGACTTAACAACTCCAGGTACAGACAACGTAAGTTTAGCAGAAGGTCAAGATTACATTGATGCAGACTTCGGATTCTACGCAGAGCCAGCACCTGAAACAGGTTCAATCGGTGACTTCGTATTCGACGACTTAAACGGCAACGGTGTACAAGACCCAGGTGAGCCAGGCATCCCAGGTGTAGAGGTTTACTTAACAGATGCTCCTTGTAGCGGTGGCAACATCATTGCAACAGCTATTACCAACGACGATGGCGAGTACATCTTCACGGATGTAGAAGCAGGCGTTTACTCTGTAATCGTTCTTAACGGTCCAGCAGGTTCAACTGCAACTACACAAGTTTGTCAAGATGTAGTATTAGCAGAAGGAGAAGATGTAACAGACGTAGACTTCGGATTCAACACACCAACAGCAACAGCTTCAATTGGTGATTATATCTGGTCTGACGAAGATAACGATGGCGTACAAGACGCTGGCGAAATGGGTATTCCTAACGTAGAAGTAACATTAACAGATGCTGATGGTAACATCGTAGGCATTACTGCTACTGACGGCGAAGGTTTCTACGATTTCACAGGCTTAACAGCAGGTACTTATACTGTAGCAGTTGGCGACGGTCCTATCGGTTCTAGTTTAACTACGCAATCAATCTATATCTTAGCATTAGCTGCTGATGAAGATTACAATGATGCAGATTTCGGTTTCTATACTCCAGTAATCGAATTAGGTTCTATTGGTGACTTCGTATTCATGGATACAGATAACGATGGCATCCAAGATGCTGGCGAAGAAGGTATTCCAAGTGTAACAGTAACATTATTCGACGACGGTGTAATTGTAGCAACAACTACAACTGACGATGATGGTGCTTACTTATTCACTGACTTACCAGCAGGTGATTACACCGTACAAGTAGGTGCAGGTCCAGAAGGAACCAACATTACTACTGTTGGCTCTTACAACGTAGCATTAACAGAAGGTGAAGATTACTTAGATGCAGACTTCGGATTCTACGAAGAACCACAACCTGAATTAGGTTCTATTGGCGACTTCGTATTCATGGATAGTGATAACGATGGCGTACAAGACCCAGGTGAAGAAGGTATACCAGGTGTAACAGTAACCATATTAGACAATGGTGTTGTAATTGCTACAACAACTACGGATGATGATGGTGCTTACGACTTCACAGATTTACCAGCAGGTGATTACACAGTACAAGTAGGTGCAGGTCCTGACGGAACAAGCTTAACGACTACTGGTTCTTTCAACGTGGTATTAACTGAAGGCGAAGATTACAACGATGCTGACTTCGGATTCTACATGGCTCCAGATCCTGAATTAGGTTCTATTGGCGACTTCGTATTCATGGATACTGATAACGACGGTGTTCAAGACCCAGGTGAAGAAGGTATACCAGGTGTAACAGTAACCATATTAGACAATGGTGTTGTAATTGCTACAACAACTACGGATGATGATGGTGCTTACGACTTCACAGATTTACCAGCAGGTGATTACACAGTACAAGTAGGTGCAGGTCCTGACGGAACAAGCTTAACGACTACTGGTTCTTTCAACGTGGTATTAACTGAAGGCGAAGATTACAACGATGCTGACTTCGGATTCTACATGGCTCCAGATCCTGAATTAGGTTCTATTGGTGACTTTGTATGGTACGATGATGACAACGATGGTGTACAAGACCCAGGTGAAGCAGGTATTCCAAGTGTTACCGTAGTATTATTAGATGCAGCAGGTAACGTACTTGAAACAACAACTACTGATGACGATGGTGCTTACTTATTCACTGACTTACCAGCAGGTGATTATGTAGTAGAAGTTGGCAACGGTCCTAACGGAACTAGCTTAACTACTCCAGGTACAGACAATGTAAGTCTTGGCGAAGGTGAAGATTATACAGATGCTGACTTCGGATTCTACGCAGAGCCAGACCCAATCGTAGGTTCTATTGGTGATTTCGTATTTGCTGATACTAACTTCAACGGTCAACAAGACCCAGGTGAAGCAGGTATCCCAGGTGTTACGATTACCTTATTAGATAACAATGGCAACATTGTTACCACTACCTTAACAGATGGTGATGGTGAGTATGACTTTACAGACTTACCAGCAGGTGTATACACCGTATTAGTTGGCAACGGTCCTGACGGAACGAGCTTAACAACTACTGGTACTTACACAGTTGTATTAGGCGAAGGTGACGATTACGACTTAGCAGACTTCGGTTTCTACGTAGCTCCAGCTCCTGACGGTTCTATCGGCGACACAGTATTCAGCGATGAAGACAATGACGGCGTTCAAGACCCAGGTGAAGGCGGTATCCCAGGTGTTACGGTTACCTTATTAGACGATAACGGAAACGTATTAGAAACAACAACTACAGACGACGATGGTGAATACTCATTCGATGATTTACCAGCAGGTTCTTACACGGTTGTTGTAGGGGATGGTCCTGAAGGAACTACCTTAACTACTACAGGTTCTATCGACGTTACTATTGGTGACAGCGAAAACTATGATGCAGCTGACTTCGGATTCTATATGGCTCCAGATCCTGACTTAGGTTCTATTGGTGATATGGTATTTGATGATGAAAACGGTAACGGCGTACAAGACCCAGGTGAGGGCGGTATCCCAGGTGTTACAGTTTACTTAACAGATGCTCCTTGTAGCGGTGGTAACATTATTGCTACTACAGTTACTGACGGAAACGGAGAGTATATATTTGAAGATGTTGAACCAGGTATTTATTCCGTATTAGTATTAAACGGTCCTGCAGGTTCTTCTTCAACTACTCCTGTATGTAATGATGTAGAATTAGGAGAAGGCGAAGACTATGTTGATGCGGACTTCGGATTCAACACACCAGGCGAACCTCAAGGTACTATCGGTGATTACGTATGGTACGATGATAACCAAAACGGTGTACAAGACCCAGGTGAATTACCAATCTCTAACGTAACAGTTACTTTAACTGATGCTAGTAGTAACTTGGTAAGCACTATGACGACGGATGCTGACGGTAACTACGACTTTATCAACTTACCAGCAGGTACTTATACAGTAGCAGTTGGTGATGGACCTACAGGTTCTACAGCAACTACTCAAACCATTTATATCTTAGCATTAGGCGAAGACGAAGATTACAACGATGCTGATTTCGGATTCTTCTTACCAGAAGAGCCAGGTGCATCAATTGGTGATAGCGTATTTAATGATGCGGATGGTAATGGCGTACAAGACCCAGGGGAAACAGGTATTGCAGGTGTAACAGTAACATTATTAGACGATGGTGTTATTCTTGGTACAACTACAACTGCTCCTGATGGTTCTTATATCTTCGATGAATTACCAGCTGGTGATTACACAGTAGTTGTAGGCGACGGACCAACAGGTGCGAACATTACAACTCCTGGTAGCTACAATGTTGTTGTGGAAGAAAACGAACAGTATACAGATGCTGACTTCGGTTTCAATACACCAGAAATTTGCGAATCTTATGTTGGTGACTTAGTTTACATTGATAGCAATGAAAACGGCACTCGTGACCCAGGTGAGCCTGGTGCATTAGGTGTAACGGTTAACTTATTGGATAGCAACGGTGGTTTAGTAGCATCTACTAGTACAGATGCAAACGGACACTACATGTTTGGTAACATTGCAGAAGGTAACTACGAAGTAACAGTTGTTGATACAAATACTGGTAACACATTAAGTACAGATGTAACCGTAGGTTGTGCAGACGTATTAAGTGCAGACTTTGGCTTAACTCCTGATCCTGAATTAGGTAGCATTGGTAACTTAGTATGGTACGACTTAGATGGCGACCGTTTCCCAGGTGCTGGTGAATCAGGTATCCCTAACGCTACTGTTTACTTATACAATGCTGCTGGTGATGTAATTGGTACAACAACTACCGACATCAACGGTTTCTACAGCTTCGACAACTTACCTGCTGGTACATATACTGTACAAGTAGCAGTTGGTCCAGATAATACGGAGTTAACAACGGATGGTGAGTACATCGTTACATTAA
The DNA here is from genome assembly GCA_020630215.1 of Bacteroidota bacterium. Taxonomy (GTDB): domain Bacteria; phylum Bacteroidota; class Bacteroidia; order Chitinophagales; family UBA2359; genus JAHDBT01. The sequence continues at coordinate 18,991 of JAHDBT010000044.1, read as the reverse complement.
GCGAAGGTGAAAACTTTGACGGTGCTGACTTTGGATTTATTCCAAACTTACCTGGTTCTATTGGTAACCTTGTTTGGTTTGATACAGACGAAGACGGCGTACAAGATTCGGATGAGCCTGGTTTAGCAAACGTTGAACTTACTTTATTTAATGTAACTGGTGATATCGCAGGTATTACCACTACAGATGCAAATGGTAACTATTTATTTGATGATATTCCTGCAGGTTCGTACACAGTTGTTGTAACTGGTAGTACAATACCTAATGGTTACTTGCCAATAAATCCTACTAGTACATCTGTAACCGTAGTTCCTAGTCAAGCAAACTTAACTGCCGACTTTAACTACAACTACACAGACGGTGGCTTACAAGGATGTGAACCGTGGATAGCAGACTTCTGTACACAACCAATCACACCAGTTGAAATCTGTCCTGTATTCTGTATCCCAGGTGCAGTAATTACAGATGCAACTACTACTTTCACTTGTAGCTTACAGTTAGAAGACGATTGCTTAACTTATACTGCTTTACCATTATTCTTTGGTAATGATGTTATCGAAATTACTGCTTGTAACTCTGCAGGTGTTTGTGAAACAGTTTATGCAAATATGACAGTAGTTGATGGTTCTTGCGAGCAAGCTCCTCCTGTAGCAATTAACGATAGCGCAAGCACAGATGAAGATACACCTGTAATAATTAACCCTGTAGGAAATGATAGTGATGTTAACGGTGACCCAATCACTGTAACAGAGTTTACACAACCTACTAACGGTACTGTTACGCAAGATGCTGATGGTCGATTAATATACACACCAGATAGCGGTTTTGCTGGAACAGACAGTTTCACTTACACTATTTGTGATGATAATGGCGGTTGTGATACAGCTACTATTACGGTTGTTGTGGATGACGTATTTGTAAATACTCCTCCTACAGCTAACAGCGATACAGCAAGTACAGATGAGGATACACCTACCGTAATTGACCCAACTGCTAACGATAGTGATGTAGATGGTGACGATATTACAGTAACGAACTTCTCTCAACCAGATAATGGTACAGTTACGCAAAACGCTGATGGTACATTTACTTATACGCCAGATAGCGGTTACACAGGCAACGATACCTTTAACTATACTATTTGTGATACAAATGGTGGTTGTTCTACTACAAGTGTTACTGTTACTGTAAACGATGTATTTGTAAACACTGCTCCTACAGCTAACGACGA
>JAHDBT010000044.1:0-17660 GCA_020630215.1 Bacteroidota bacterium | reverse complement strand
AAGATACACCAGTAGTAATTGACCCAATTACAAACGATAGCGATGTAGATGGTGACGACATCACTGTTACAGAGTTTACACAACCTACTAATGGTTCTGTTACTCAAAATGCAGATGGTACATTTACTTATACTCCTGATACAGACTTCGATGGTACCGATTCATTCACTTACACTATTTGTGATACAAATGGCGGTTGTGATACGGCTACCATTACTGTTACTGTAAACGATGTATTTGTAAACACTGCTCCTACAGCTAACGACGACAGTGCTTCAACAGATGAAGATACACCAGTAGTAATTGACCCAATTACAAACGATAGCGATGTAGATGGTGATAACATCACTGTTACTGAGTACACGCAACCAAACAATGGTACGGTTACTCAAAATGCTGATGGTACATTTACTTACACACCTGATAGCGGTTACTTCGGTACAGATTCATTCACTTACACTATTTGTGATACAAATGGGGGTTGTGATACTGCTACCATTACCGTTACCGTAAACGAAGTAATTGTTAACAACCCACCAGTTGCAGTTGATGATAGCGAAGCAACCGACCAAGGTACTCCTATTACATTTGCTGTTACAGGTAACGACAGTGACCCTGATGGTGATAACTTCACTGTTACAGAGTTCACAGAATTATCTAGTGGTATTGTTACCTTGAATGCAGACGGAACATTTACTTACACACCAAGTGCAGGATTTGTTGGTTCTGATTCATTCACGTACACAATTTGTGATGATGGTGGTCTTTGTGATGTAGCTACGGTTACACTTACCGTAACAGAAGTATTAGTTAATAGCGCACCTGCTGCTATTGATGATGCAGAACAAACTGCTTACGAAACGCCAGTTACGGTTACAGTATTAGCAAACGATAGCGACCCTGATGGCGATGCTACTACGATTACTAATAACACACAACCTGCTAACGGTACAGTAGTATTAAATGCTGATGGTACCTTCACTTACACACCAAACAGTGGCTTCTCTGGATTAGATTCGTTTGAATACACTATTTGTGATGACCAAGGTGCTTGTGATGATGCAACAGTAACGATTAATGTATTAGACGAAGTAATTGTAAACAACCCTCCTGTAGCTAATGATGATAGCAGCACTACAGAAGAAGATACACCTGTAACGATTACCGTATCAGGTAACGATAGCGACCCTGACGGCGATGCTACAACAATTACTAGTAACACACAACCTGCTAACGGTACAGTAGTATTAAATGCAGATGGTACATTTATTTACACTCCAAATGCAGACTTCTTTGGTACGGATTCGTTCATGTACACAATTTGTGATGCTGCTGGTGCTTGTGATGATGCAACCGTTACGATAACAGTTACAGAAACAGTAATTACCAATACTGCTCCAATCGCAGTTGATGATAACAGCCAAACAGATGAAGATGAAGCAGTAACTATCTTTGTATTAAACAACGATAGCGACCCAGAAGGAGATAGCTTTACTATCACTTCTACTACGTCTCCATTAAATGGTTCTATTAGCATTGCTATTGACGGTAGTATTATTTACACACCTAATGCAGGCTTTACAGGTACAGATATATTTACTTATACAATTTGTGATGCTTCAGGTGGATGTGATGATGCAACGGTTACTATTAATGTAAACGCAGTAGTTGCGGCTAACAACCCACCAGAGGCTGTTGATGATGCAACAGGCGTATCATTTGGTCAAGATGCTACAATTGTAGTATTGCTTAACGATACTGACCCTGATGGCGATGTAATTACTGTTACAACGTTTACACAACCGTCTAACGGTAATGTAGTATTAAACGGTGGAGTATTTACTTACTCTCCAGATGCAGGATTCTCAGGTACGGATTCATTCACTTACCAAATTTGTGATGATGAAGGACTTTGCGATGTGGCTACGGTAACAATTACTGTACAAGACACAGGTTGCCCAGACCAACCAGTATTGTGTACATCACCAATTACTCCTACAGTTGTTTGTCCTAACTACTGTACTTTATCTGGAGAAATTACGGTATTGAATACAAGTACAATCTTTAACTGTAGTATTGAAATCCTAGAAAATGGATGTGTGCAGTATACTGCATTACCAGCATTTATAGCGGTTGAAAGCTTACAGATTGAAGCTTGTGATGAGTTTGGTACTTGCGAAACAGTAGTAGTAACAATTAACGTTGTTGAAGATTGTGATGCAGTAAATGGTGCAAACATTAACGTAAGCGGTAAAGATGCTGCTGAAACTAATGAAGCATTCTTACCTGCAGAAGGATTAGCACTTACAAACATTGCTCCAGTACCAACGGCTAACGTATTAAACGTAAGCTTTACTACTAGTGAAGAAGCCAACGCAACAATCGCAGTTTACGACTTAACAGGTAAGTTAGTAACTACCTTAAACTACGATGCTGCTAAAGGTATGAATGTAGCACGCTTAGATGTTATGAACTTAGCAACAGGCGTTTACGTTGTAGCTATTACTACTGATGAACTAAACGTAACAGGTAAGTTTGTGAAGCAGTAATCTTGTAAAAGATTAAAGCAAAACAAATCAACTTAAAACGTTTAAATAGTAAAACGGATGAGGTAGCAAACAAACCCTGTTTGCTGCTTCATCCAAATTACTAAAGCTTACACACACAATACAAAATTTTACTAAATAATAATCCAATCCCTACTCCCGAAATTTCCAAATTTTAGGAGTAGGGATTTTTTATGTTCAGTAAGGAACGAAGTATAAAGAGAACACATCATAATCATAATAAACTTGTAAAGTGGTTAAATAAGCTTATCCAAAAAGCAATAAAAACAAAATAGTGTTGGAAGGTTTTGGATTGGTTAGTAAAATTTTTTAAATAAATGTTAACATTATACTAGTAAATTTCCTATTTACAGAATAGGGCTTTCAATTGTTAATCGTATTATGCAGATTTTAATACAATACTTAGTAGTTAAAACGAAAATAGTTAAGCTTATTAGCAAAGCATGCACAATAATTGACTAGAAATAGACACAAAAGTGAATAAATGTACTACACTTTTAGATAGTAGCTTAAAATTTTACATTTACAGCAGTTAATGTTAAGTAATTTAGCATGGTTGACTACGAGCTTTTTACGTATGACAAAACATTAAATTTTATGATTGCCATTTATTATGATTTATTGGTATAATGCTTGTAGTTGTTAAGCGTTATACTAGAGATAAAATTAATTTAAATAAAATATATTTGTTTGTTTTTGCTATGTCGCTCCTTGTTACTATTAGTAATAAATTAGTCATAAACATGCACATATTAACCGTCCTATTCTTTGCTAGAATTGCGCCCGCATTCACCAAAAAGTAAAAGAATTATTAGCAAACCTTACGAGTATACTTAGGTTTATGTATTAAACATATTACTAGGTTGAAACTACCCTATATACAAAATATAAATTAACAATTTTAAACCAATGTCATGAATTAGAAAAACCAAGTCTGCTTACTATTTTTCAATGTAGTAAGTAGAAAAATAGTGTTTTGTTAATGTTTGTAATGCGTTTTAGTTGGGGAACTAAAACGATTTACACAGTTTATGAAAAATGTACGTTTGGGGAAATAAACATTTTTCAGCTACCATTAAAAAGGCACTAACCAATTGGTTACACAAAAATCATAAATATGAAAAGGGTATTACAATTATTGATTGTACTGGTCGCAGTATGTACCAGTGTCAATCTATCGGCTCAATGTGGGCCAACAAACAACATTGGAGGGAATGTCTATGAAGACTTCAATGCAAATGGTTTAACCGATGCCAATGAATTCGGTTTAAGCAGCGTAATGGTTACCGCTTACGATGATTCAGGAAATGTAGTAGGTACAACGCCCTCTACTAGTAGCGGTAATTATGTTTTATCTGTTCCTAATGGTACAACTGTTCGTTTAGAGTTTACCAACCTTCCTAATGGATACGAACCAGGTGCCGCAGGTGCTAATAATGTTACAACCGTAGCATTCGTAACAAGTCCTAATTGTAATGTAGATCTAGGACTTACTTATCCTTCCAATTATTGCGAAAACGATCCTCGCATAGCAACTCCTTGTTATGTAAATGGTAATCCTTTGGGTGGCGGCAGTGCGGCTGGCCCTGATGCTTTTGTTGGGTTTCAATATTCCTTTCAAGGGGATGCGGTCAATTATGCTAACTCACCTCCAACCATAACACCATCTATTGCTCCCGACCCATTAGCGGTTGCTGGACAAATTGGTGCTACTTGGGGTGTAGCTTGGGATAATCGCACGGAAACCGTTTTTACTTCCGCAGTACTTAAACGACACTCTGGTACCGGACCCTTTGGCTTAGGTGGTATTTATGCCATTACCTATCCAACAACAGGAGCTTCAACTGTTACTAGTTTTTTCAATTTAGGAGACTGTACCGACTTAGGAGTCGTAGATCGTTCTGACCTTCCTGCAAGTAAAGAATTAGAAAGTGATGATTTTGATGCCTACGAAAAAGTAGGTAAAGTGGGTTTAGGTGACCTAGACTTATCAGAAGATGGTACGGAACTTTGGACCGTAAACTTAAATGCTAACGAATTGATAAAAATACAAATTCGTAACAGTCCAAGTGGTCCTATACAAACACCTACTTGTGCTAATGTAACAACTTATAGTATCCCATCTCCTTGTGGCGATACTACCCGCCCTTGGGCAACTACTGCTCATCAAGGCAAAGTATATGTAGGTGCAGTTTGTGAAGATGGTTCTAAAGCTTTTGTATACGAATTTGATCCTGCCACTAGTGCTTTTACAGAAGTGATTGATTACGATTTAGATTATGCAAAAGGCTGTGCACAACAAAATGTGGGTTGTGTATGGAATCCTTGGGATGATACTTTCCAATCGCTAGGAGGTACTTTTAATGAAATTGCCTACCCGCAAGCTATTGCAAGCGATATTGAGTTTGATACAGATGGCTCTATCATTTTAGGCTTTGCCGACCGTTTTGGCTTACAAACAGGCGTAAAAAATATTTGGTTCGATGGTGAGGTAGAAGTGCTACGCTCTGGAATTAGCTCGGGCGATATTCGTTATTTTTATAACGATAATGGTACGTTTGTAGCCGAAAATGATGGCAATATTGTAGATGCCGCAGGTAACTTAGTACGTGTAGGTTGTAATAATCCCGTGCCAGATAGTTTTGAAGGTACAGAGTTTTACTGTGGCGACCTATGGCAAAACGGCGAATACCATAACGAAACCGTAATGGGAGGTTTGGCACTAAAACCTGGTTCGGGCGAAGTAGTAGCTACTGCACTCGACCCAACGGGTAAAGCGTATGCTGGTGGCGTAAAATACCTATCTAATACAACAGGCGAATCTAATAGAGGTTATGCCGTATACTACAATGCCAACGACCCCGAAGAAGGTTTTGGTAAAGCCACAGGTATTGGCGATATTGAAGTGCTTTGTAGTGCTGCGCCTATCGAAATAGGTAACCGCATCTGGGAAGATACCAACCAAAACGGTATTCAAGACCCAGGCGAAGCAGGTATTCAAGGCGTAACCCTTAACTTAGTAAATGCAGCAGGTACTATTGTAGCAAGTACCACAACCGATGCCAATGGCAATTACTATTTCACAGGCTTAGACCCCTTTGCTAATTATACCATTGTAGTAAACAATACTAACTTTAATAGCGGACAAGCTTTAAATACTTATGTACCTACTACTGCCGATGCAGGTAACGATTTAATCGACTCAGACGGAACAGACGATGGAACAGGAAACTTTATCATCAATATCACAACTGGCGATTACGGACAAAATAACCACACTTACGATTTTGGTTTCATCGCTAATCCTTGCGATGACAATTATGGTATCAACGAAACCATAACAGATGTACTTTGCCACAATGGTACTACAGGTGCTATTAGCATTACCGTAGTAAATGGTACCCCTCCTTATGCCTACTCTTGGGCAGATGGTTCTACTACACAAAACCGCACAGGTTTAAGTACAGGCACTTACTTTGTACAAGTAACCGATGCCAATGGATGTGAATACTTATCGGATGGACTTTTTGTAGACCAACCGCCAGTATTCAGCCTATCAATGGATATACAATGTGAACAAACAATAGCTGGTGGCGATGGTGCAAGTACCGCAACGCCACAAGGAGGAACCCCTCCTTATACTTACAATTGGAGCAATGGACAAACAGGCGCAACTGCTACCAACTTAAGCGATGAACAATACAGTGTAACTGTTACCGATGCCAACAGTTGTACAACTGTAGAAAGCGTTATCATCTGTGCAGCAGAATGTGATTTAGAAATTGACAGCGTTACAGGTACAGATGTAGATTGTAACGGCAATAATAATGGTACGGCAACCGCTACCGCTACTAGTAGCCAAATGCCTTTAAGTTACCAATGGATTCAAGATGAAATGCCTATTGGACAAACGGGCGCAACGGCTACTGGCTTAACCGCAGGTACGTACAAAGTAATTGTTACCGATGCCATAGGATGTGAAGAAGAAGGAACGGTAGTAATTACCCAACCCGAAACGCTTGTATTTACCAATTGCGAAGCACAAAATGTAACAACCGTAAATGGAAGCAATGGTGCTTTAACGGTAACCGTAACAGGTGGCAATGGTGGCAATACCTACGCATGGAGCAATGGCGCATCGGGCGCAAGCATCAGCAATTTACAAGAAGGAAGTTACGACGTAACCGTTACCGATTCAAACGGATGTAGCGTAAGCAGTTCTTGTACTGTACAAGGCGTAAGCTGCGACGATTTTGATGCCGCAGCAACTGCCAACGATGTAAGTTGCGAAGGTGCAAGCGATGGTAGCATTAATGTAACCGCTATTGGCGAAGCACCATTAACGTACAACTGGTCGCCAGCAGGTAGCGGCAGTAGTGCAACAGGATTAGGTGCAGGCACTTACAGCATTACCGTAACAGATGCCCGCAACTGTAGCGAGGTGGTTAGCGCAACCATCACCGAACCAAGCAACCTATCGTCAGAAATGGCAGTAGAAGATGTTCGTTGTAATGGCGAAGGAAATGGTAATTTAGATTTAGAAGTAACAGGCGGAACAGAACCTTACAGCTTTAACTGGTCAAACGGTTCTACAACCGAAGACCAAACCGATTTAGGTCCTGGCACTTATACTGTAACCATTACCGATGCCAACAACTGTACGGATACCGTAACCGAAGAAGTAGCAGAACCACCTGTATTAGCAATTGATGCAGCAGGTGCAATGGTGATGGATGCTTTATGTGCGGGCGAAGACTCTGGTAGTATCGACATGAGCGCAGCAGGCGGAAATCCTCCTTATGGATTTTTATGGTCTAATGGCGCTACTAGCGAAGACCTTACAGATGTAGATGCTGGTACGTATACCGTAACCGTTTCTGATATTAAAGGTTGCCAAGATACCGCTACTTTTACCATAGGCGAACCAGCCCCAATTGCAGTAAGTATTACAGCGCAAGATGTACTGTGTCATGGCACAGCTACAGGCGCAATTGATGTAAGCGTTACAGGTGGAGTAGCACCATTTATCTTTATTTGGACCGATGGTGCAGCAACCGAAGACAGAGATGGCTTGGCTACAGGTACTTACTTTGTGAGTATTATTGATGCCAATGGCTGTAAAGCTGCTACCGAAAGTGTGTTTGTAGACGAAGCACCTATCTTTAGCCTATCAATGGATATACAATGTGAACAAACAATAGCTGGCGGCGACGGTGCAAGTACCGCAACACCACAAGGAGGAACCCCTCCTTATACTTACGCTTGGAGTAACGGACAAACAGGCGCAACCGCAAGCAACTTAAACGATGAACAATACAGCGTAACGGTGACCGATGCTAACAGTTGTACAACCGTAGAAAGTGTTATCATTTGTGCAGCAGAATGTGATTTAGAAATTGACAGCGTTACTGGTACAGATGTAGATTGTAACGGCAATAATAATGGCACTGCAACGGCAACGGCTACTAGTAGCCAAATGCCTTTAAGCTACCAATGGATTCAAGACGAAATGCCTATTGGACAAACGGCTGCAACAGCTACTGGCTTAACCGCAGGTACTTATAAAGTAATTGTGACCGATGCCATAGGATGTGAAGAAGAAGGAACGGTAGTAATTACTCAACCCGAAGCTTTAGTATTTGTTACTTGTGAAGCACAAAACGTAACCACCTTAAATGGAAGTGATGGCGCAATTACCATCACAACTACAGGCGGCAGCGGAAGCAATACCTACGCATGGAGCAATGGCGCAACAGGCGCAAGTATCAGCAATTTACAAGAAGGCGAATACAGCGTAACGATTACTGATGCAAATGCTTGTAGTGTAAGCAGCTCGTGTACCGTACAAGGGGTAAGCTGCGACGATTTTGATGCAGCAGCCAATGCCATGCACGTAACTTGTGCAGGCGAAAACGATGGCAGCGTAAGTGTAGATGCAGTTGGAGAAGCTCCTTTTACCTACACTTGGTCGCCATCAGGAAGCGGCAACAGTGCAACAGAATTAGGCGCAGGTGTATACAGCATTACCGTTACCGATAGTCGTAATTGTAGCGAGGTTGTTAGCGCAACCATCACCGAACCAACTGCTTTATCGTCAGAAATGGCAGTAGAAGATGTACGTTGTAATGGCGAAGGAAATGGTAATTTAGACTTAGAGATAACAGGCGGAACAGAGCCTTACAGCTTTAACTGGTCGAATGGTTCTACAGCTGAAGACCAAACGGATTTAGGTCCTGGTACTTACACCGTAACCGTAACCGATGCCAATGGATGTACAGATATGGTAACTGAAGAAGTTGCAGAACCACCCGTACTAGCAATTGATGCGACAGGTTCGATGGTAATGGATGCTTTATGTGCAGGCGATGACTCAGGTAGTATTGATATGAGCGCAGCAGGAGGAACCCCTCCTTACGGATTTTTATGGTCTAATGGCGAAACAAGCGAAGATATTAATGGATTGCTTGCAGGTACTTATAGTGTAACCGTTTCTGATATTAATGGATGCCAGGATACCGCTACTTTCACGGTAGGCGAAGCACCAGGCGTAGCCATTGCAATTGATGCGGTTGATGTACTTTGCCATGGCGATGCAACAGGGGTAATTGATGTAACCGCAACAGGTGGAACAGCCCCTTACACTTACGCTTGGCCAGATGGTGCAACAAGCGAAGACCGTGACGATTTACCAACAGGTACTTACCTAGTAGAAGTAACCGATGCCAACGGCTGTATGGCGATGGCAGAAAGTATTTTTATTGACGAGCCAGCAGTTTTTAGCTTATCAATGGATATTCAATGCGAGCAAACAACCGCAGGTGGCGATGGTGCTGCTACGGCTACACCACAAGGTGGAACGGCTCCTTATACATACACTTGGAGTGACGGACAAACTAGTGCAACTGCTACCAACTTAAATGATGAACAATACAGCGTAACAGTTACTGATACCAACGGTTGTACAACAGTAGAGAGCGTAGTAATTTGTGCTGCCGAATGTGATTTAGAAATTGATACGGTACTAGGTACAGATGTAGATTGTAATGGCAGCAGCAATGGAACGGCTACCGTAACAGCCATGTCTAGCAACGAGCCAATGACCTATACTTGGTTGCAAAATGATGCGCCAATTGGTCAGTCTACGGCAACCGTGAATGGCTTAACCGCTGGTACTTACAAAGTAATTGTAGTAGATGCCATTGGCTGTGAAGAAGAAGGAACGGTAGTAATTACCCAACCCGATGCCCTTGTATTTATGGATTGTACCGTAACCAATGTTTCTACCTTAAATGGTAGCGAAGGCGCATTAACCGCAAATGCAAATGGCGGCACCGCTCCATACACATACACATGGAGCAATGGAGAAACAGGTGCAAGCATCAGTAATTTAACAGAAGGCGAATACAGCGTAACCGTAATGGATGCTAATGCTTGTGAAGCAACAGGTAGCTGTACCGTACAAGGCGTAAGCTGCGACGATTTTGATGCCGCAGCTAATTCAACAGATGTATCTTGTAATGGTGTTAGTGATGGTACAATAAACATTACCGCAATAGGAGAGGAGCCATTTACTTATACTTGGTCACCATCTGGAAGCGGCAATAGCGCAACAGGATTAGGTGCGGGTACTTACACCATTGTAGTAAGCGATGCAAGAGGTTGTAGCGAAGAATTAAGCGCAACCATTACCGAACCAACCGCTATGTCATCAGAAATTGCTAAAGAAGACGTACGTTGTTTTGCAGAAGATAATGGTACTATGGATTTAGAAGTAACTGGTGGAACAGAACCGTATACTTTTGCTTGGAATGATGGTGTTGCTACGGAAGACCGCACAGGTTTAGCTCCTGGCACTTACACCGTAAGCATTACCGATGCCAATGGTTGTACCGACCAAGTAACCGAAACCATCGAAGAACCTGCTGCTATGGAAATTACAGGCGCAGGAAACGACCAACTAGCTTCGTGTGATGGCAGTGACGGCGTACTAAGCGTAAGCGCAACAGGCGGACGTGGCGTATATACCTACACTTGGTCGGATGGCGGCGCAGGCACAGCTACACGAGATGATTTACCAACAGGCACTTACAGCGTAACCGTTTCTGATATTAATAATTGTGCAGTAGTAGCTGCCGATTTATTTGTTGGAGAAGAACCTTGTAATGCCGATTTAGAAATGAATAAAACGGTAAATGTGGATGTGGTAAATGTAGGAGAAGATATTACCTACACCCTAACCATTACCAACAACGGACCAGCCGATGCAACAGGCGTAGAAGCGCGTGACGATATGCCTGATGGCTTAACCTTTGTAGATGCTTCTAGTACTGACTACGATGCTACAACAGGTATTTGGATGGTAGGAAGTATTCCTGCAGGTCAATCCGTAAGTTTAGATATTACCTCTACCGTAACAGGTACAGGACCTTATACTAACGTAGCACAAATTACTGCTTCCGACCAACCCGATCCAGATTCTGATCCTAACAATAACAATCCTGATGAGGACGACCAAGATAGCGTAACTGTGGGTGGCGCAGAAGCAGATTTAGAATTAGATAAAACAGCAAACACCACTAACGTAGGTGTTGGAGATGATATCATCTTTACCATCGCCGTTAAAAACAACGGTGGTTCTGATGCAACAAATGTAGAAGTAACAGACGTACTATCTGCTGGATTTGATTTTGTAGGTGCTAGTACAGCTACTGGCGGTTATATAGAATCGGATGGCACAATTGTATGGTCTATTCCTGAAATTGCAGTAGGACAAACGGTTTATTTAGATATCACCGCTACCGTAATGCAAGCTGGTGGATTAAGCAACAGCGCAGAAATTACAGGCAGCGATCAACCAGATCCAGACTCAACACCAGGCAATGGCGACCCTACAGAAGACGACCAAGACGAAGTGTTAATCGAAAGCGCACAAATCGACCTTTCGGTAACTAAAACAGCCAGCGTTTCAGAAGTAAATGTAGGCGACCAGTTTACCTACACACTTGCTGTAAACAATGCCGGTCCTTCTACTGCAACAGGCGTAATTTTATACGACTTATTACCAGGCCAAGTTGCTTATATGGGCAATGACCCATCGCAAGGATATTACACAACGGATGGCGAGTGGGTAATTGGCGATATTGCCGCAGGTGTAACCGCAACTTTAGAGGTTACCGTGGAAGTAACTCAATCGGGTAGCTTTACCAACACCGCACAAATTATTGCCGCCAACGAACCTGATGTGGACTCAACACCTGGCAATGGCGACCCTACAGAAGATGACCAAGACAGCGCAACCGTGACAGGCGGCGATGTAGCCGATCTAGAACTATTCAAATCAGTAGATGCTGATATTGTAACAGTTGGAGAAACCGCAACCTTTAGTCTTACCGTAGAAAACAATGGTCCTGCTAATGCAACCAATGTTGAAATTACCGACCAACTTCCTGCTAGTATGGATTTTGTAAGTGCTGACCCAACCAATGGTACTTATATTGTAAATGGAAGCGCAATTGTATGGTACGTTCCTGAACTAGCCGCTGGCGAATCAGAAACATTATTATTAACCGTACGAGTTATACTAGCTGGCGATTTACGCAACAATGCACAAGTTACTGGCAGCGACCAATTCGACCCAGATTCGACACCAGACAATAACAACCCAGAAGAAGACGACCAAGATGCTGCCGATTTAATTGGCACACCTGCTTTAGGTTCTATTGGCGATTATGTATGGTTTGACGAAAACGATAACGGACAAGTAGACCCTGGAGAATCGGGCATTGAAAATGTTACCGTTACTTTATACGATGTACATGGCGATATAATAGCAACTACTACAACGGATGCTTTTGGTAACTATATATTTGAAGGCTTAATAGCCGAAGAATACACAGTAGTTGTAGGTGATGGACCAGAAGGCTTGTCATTAAATACGCCTAGTCCTTATACGGTTAATTTAGGGGAAGGCGAAGACTATGTGGATGCCGACTTTGGTTTTGGACCTGCAGATCCGCCTTTTGCAACACCAACAGGAACCATTGGTAATTTTGTATGGTACGATACCGATGGTGATGGCGTACAAGACCCAGGTGAAGAAGGTATTATAGGGGTAACCGTTACTTTAATTAACCAAGATGGTATGGAAGTAACTACCACAACCGATGCATTCGGTATGTATTTATTCGACGAATTACCAGCAAGCACTTATACGGTAGTTGTGGGCGATGGTCCTGACGGAACAAGCGTATCAACAACGGGTACTTATACGGTAGAATTAGGCGAGGATGAAAATTACCTAGATGCCGACTTTGGTTTTACCGACGACGAATTATGCTCAATTGGCAAATTGGTTTGGGAAGACTTAAATGGCAATGGCGTACAGGATATTGGGGAGAACGGACTAGCAGGCGTAGTACTAGAATTAAGCGATGAAAACGGAAACGTAATTGCTACCAACGAATGTGATACCGATGGTTTATATTCTTTTGATGATTTAGAACCAGGTACTTATACCGTATGTGTAGCCAACGACGAGTTAAACGGCTATACCTTAACCACCCCACAATGCTACACCTTCACCGTGGATCCAAATGGTGAATGCCACATCATGGATGCCAACTTTGGCTTACAACCTGCTTGTACAGAACTAGGTTCGGTAAGCGGTTTAGTTTGGGATGATGATAACTACGACCGTACCAGAGATTTAGGCGAAGCAGGAATTATGGGTGTTACCTTATACTTGTTAAATGCAGATGGAAACATTGTAGCAACCACAACAACCAATAGCGATGGCGAGTTCAGCTTTATTAATTTAACAGAAGGCAGCTATATGGTACAAGTAGCCAATCCAGGTGAAATTGGTGAAAACACAACCAATGCCAACGAGTTAACGTTTGATGTTGCTTGTGGCGAAGAGGTAGTAGAAATCAACTTTGGTTATCAATTACCAGACGAAGACACCGCATCTATTGGCGACTTAGTATACAGTGATTTAAACAACAACGGTATACAAGACCCAGGCGAACCAGGCGTACCAGGCGTAACCATTACTTTACAAGATGACGACGGTAACGTAATTGCTACCACCATGACCGACGGTTTAGGCAACTACTTATTTGATGGATTAGCTACAGGCAACTATGTAGTACTAGTAGGCGCAGGCCCAGAAGGAAGCACCTTAACTACTCCTAGCAGCTTTAATGTAGCATTAGATCCTAATCAAGCATACCTAGAAGCCGATTTTGGTTTTGCACCAGCAGTAACCTGTAGTGTAACCATTAGCGATTTAGTTTACTTTGACGATAACGGCAACTTACTCTACGATTTTGGCGAAGTTGGCGCACCAGGCATCTTTGTATCTTTATTTGATGCAAACGGTGATTTGGTAAGCTCAACAACGACTAGCGACAGCGGTATTTACCTCTTCAGCGATTTAGCAGAAGGTGATTACCAAATCGTAGTAACCGATATTTACGCAGGCGCAGGACCAGCAGCTATTATTGTAGATGTTACCGCTACTTGTAACTCTGCAACTCCTGCAAGCGTAGGCATACATCCAGAACCAGTAGCACCAGCAAGTATTGGCGATTTAGTTTGGATAGATAGCAACGAAGATGGCATCTTAAACGCAGGCGAACAAGGCATTGCTGGCGTAGAAGTTTTCTTGTACGATGTACATGGAGATCTTATTGCAACTACCACCACCAATGATGCAGGCTTATACTTGTTTGAAGGATTAGTACCAGAAACTTATACTGTACAAATTAATACGGCTACTATTCCTCAAGGATTAACAGCTTTAAGTGCAGAAAGTTTAGAAGTAACCGTAGTAGCAGGCCAGAATTATTTAGATGCTGATTTCAACTACAATGCAGACGATACACCGCCGCAAGGATGTGAAGACCCTTGGACAATAGACTTATGTGCCGAGCCTTTAAATTCGGTATTAATTTGTCCAGAGTTTTGTAGTGAAAACGTAAGTATTAGCGAAGTAAACACCCAATATTCTTGTACTATTTATTTAGGCGAAGATGATGGTTGTTTCTTATTTACTGGCTTACCATTATTTATTGGCGATCTTCAATTAGAAATTGTGGCTTGTGATACATCGGGTATTGCTTGCGAAACCGTATATGCAAATCTTACTTTACAAGATAGTTGTACAGAAGAGCCTCCAATAGCAGTAGATGATAATTACACAACGCCAGTTAATACACCTATTTCGATTGTGGTAATGAACAACGACAGCGATCCAAATGGCGATCCTATCTTTGTATCAGAATTTACCAATCCAAGTAATGGAACAGCCGTATTAAATGCTGATGGAACATTTACTTACACGCCAAACGATGGCTTTGTAGGAGTAGACCAGTTTGATTACACCATCTGCGATAACAATGGAGGATGTTCGACTGCAACCGTAACCATTACCATTGAGCAGCCATGTAATCCAACACAAGAATTGGTTTGTGTAATACCACAAGAAGGGGTAACGATTTGCCCAACCTTCTGTATAGCAGGCGCAACAATTACCGATGCATCACCTACTTTATTTGATTGTGGATTAAGCATTCAAGGAGCTTGTGTAGTATACACCGCATTGCCAGGATTTACCACTACCGACCAACTGCAAATTACCGCATGTAATGCAGCAGGCGAGTGCGAAAGCATCAGTGTAACTGTATCTGCCGAAGGCGAATGCGACCAAAACGATCCGCCAATTGCAGTAGATGATTATGCAATTTCAGAAGGAGGTGTGCCAGTAGTTATTGATGCAATCATTAACGACTACGATCCAAACGAAGGAGATGTAATTAGCATTACTAGCAACGGACAACCATTAAATGGAACCGTAGTAGTAAATCCAGATGGAACATTTACTTACACACCAAACGATGATTTCAATGGTACCGATTCTTTCGTGTATCAAATTTGCGACCAACATGGCGAATGTGCTATGGCAACCGTTTATATTGAGGTAGTAAATCCACCATGCGAAAGCGAGATGACCTTATGTGCAGAACCAATGATGCCAGTTTCTATTTGCCCTGATTTTTGTACTTTAAGTGGAGCAATTAACATTATTTCGGCAAATTCTACCTATAACTGTAGCATTCAGATGATAGAAGCAGGTTGTGTATTGTACACGGCATTACCATTGTTTGTAGGACAAGAAACCATTGTGATTGTAGGATGTGATGAGTTTGGCAACTGCGAAAACTTTACCGTATACGTAGATGTAACCGACGATTGTGTAGCCTACTACGAGAACTTAAACTCAGGAAAAAATGACGTAGCAGAAACCAACATACAGGCAGCCAACGAATTACCCGCATTAAGCTTTAGCAATATTGCCCCAATTCCAGCTACCGATGTATTGAACCTAACTTTTGCTGCACCAACTACCGACGAGCAAACCGAAATAGCCATTTATGACTTAACCGGTAAGCTAATGTATAAGCAGTCTCAAACTGCCTACAAAGGACAAAACTTAGTACAGTTAAACATTGCCAACTACGCCGCAGGTGTATACGTAGTAGCCATTACTACCAACAGCGATGCCATTAACGCTAAGTTTGTAAAGCAATAGGCTTGTATTAAGTAGTGCTAACATTATTACTTCAGCTCAAATACAAAGCGATGCAATCCAATTTAGTGCTTAACCGATTAGGGCTTTTCGGGTAAGTCCTAGATTGGTTGCGTTGTTTGTTTTTTGTTATAATATTATTTTACTAAGTTTATAAAGGCTGCTGACTTTAGGTTGGTGGCCTTTTTTTTGTTTGAAAAAACGGTTTTTCTTAGGCAAAAAAATTTGCAAAAGTTATCTTTTTTTGATATCTTAAATATCCTTTACGAAACCTCACCTAGGCCTCAAAACGGGGCATAAAAAATCAAAGCCATACAAGCATAATTGGAGGGAAAACGAACAGCATTAGAACAACTAACAGCAAATAAACAATAGTGAAATATTTTCCACAAGATGCGGACCTAAAAAAGTTTATTGACCATTATTGGATAGTGCAAGATGCACAAGAACTGTTTAATTTTAATAAAAAAATATACGGTTATCCAGGCATTCGGTCTGAGTTGATAATTCCTTTAGTAGGAACGCTTGATTATTACTATTTAGGTAAACATCAAAGTGCAACCAAAGCCATGATGTTTAGTCATCTTGAAGGGCAATTTGTTTGGCTTCCTCCCAATTTAAAGGCTTTTATTATTGTACAATTTAAGCCCAAATCTTTGGCGGCTATGTTACCATTTACTAATATCTCCCCCACAGAAATAATTAAAAATAGTGTTTGTGGTGCAGACGAATTATTTGGTTCCGAAATCAACCAATTAATTAATTCCTTAAAAAATAAACCCGCTAAGTCAATTGCAGAAATTTTAGATGCTTGGTTTTTTAAACGCCTAAATGTTAATAGAAATGGATTTATCGTAGAGCTGTTTAGTTCGGAAAGTAAAACCAAAAGCATTTTGGATATTAAAAAAATGACCAACTACTCCGACTCTACTTTAGTACGATATTTTAAAAGTGAAACTGGGTTAACCCCTAAAAAATACCAATCGCTGCAACGATATAAATACGCCGTAGAAGAAATTTACCAAACCCAAAACAACGATTGGATGTATTATGTAGAAAAATACAATTACTACGATCAAGCACATTTTATTAAAGAAATAAAACGATACACCTATTTTACTCCCTCCCAATTATTGCTAGTTCCAGGCTTGCTTCATTTCCGCCCCTTTTAGTTATACTCAACCACATCGGGTTTTGTGCAAATAGTTGGTTTAGTCAATATCAAGCAACACGCTTGAAGCCGTTATGCTCCAGCCGTGAGGCTGGACCGGGCGTTACTTTTTTGTAAAAAAAAAGGAACGCAGGGTCAAGCGTCCCCGCTTGAGCCAAACGGGTTTCAAGCCTCCTGGCTTGTAGCAAAAAAGATAAACACCTCCAATAAATAGAGACAATAACCAATTATAGGAAATGCACAAAACCCAATGTGGTCTAGTATAATAACCTATTTCTACTTACTTAGTGCTTGACCGAAAAAGGCTAAGCCATTAACAGTTAGAGTGTTAGAT
>JAHDBT010000589.1 GCA_020630215.1 Bacteroidota bacterium | reverse complement strand
GTATTTACCATTTTAGAGGCGCAAACATACAGTACATGTACGATTTTGTGGCGCAACAAAAAGCACAAACTTATCACCTCACCAACAATTACCGTTCGTGCAATAATATCGTGCAGTTATCTAATTTATTTTTAGCGCATTATTTCCCTCAAGAACGCTTAAAAGCCAATGTCGAATTAAAAGCGCATCAAACAAATGATGGCATTATTAATTACCATTTTTACAAGAGCAAATATTTAATTACGCCATTAATTAATCAATTAGTAGCGGCTAATTTAACAGGAACAATTGCCGTTTTAACCCACACCAACGAAGAAGCTATTTTAGCACATAATTTATTACAACAACAACAATTACCTGCACAATTAATTTTAAATCACCAAGATTTTAAACTTAAAAACTTACTCGAACTATATACTTTCACCCACCTTATTTACCAGTGTTTATCTAACGAAAATTATGGCTTAATTACTAACGAATTATGGACGCAACAAAAAGAACGTTTAATTCATTATTTCCCTACATCTAATAATTTAAAATTGGTGCATTTAATTATTGAAGAATTTGAAAAAACACATCCACAAAAATTTAAAAGCGATTGGAAAGAATATTTAGAAGAAATACGAGTAGAAGATTTTTATTTCCCCGAACAGCAACAAATTTTTGTAGCCACGATGCACAAAGCCAAAGGCAAAGAGTTTGACCATGTTTTTTTATTACTCCATAATTACGAACTACAAAAAGACGAAAATATACGGGTACTTTATGTAGCTATGACAAGAGCAAAAAAACAATTACACATTCATGCAAACAAGCGTTATTTTAGGGGAGAAACCATTAATAATTTACAGCATTTTACAGATAATAATTTATACGCTCCTCCTAATAAATTAATTTTACAATGCAGCATGAAGGATATAAGATTGGACTTTTTCCAGAAAGAAAATACCATGCACCATATTAAAACCAATTTACAAGCTGGTGAATTATTATCCTTCCAAAAAACAGTAAGAAAAAAGGAAAAGGCAACAAAATATTTAATGGTTTTAAACAATCAAAATGGCAAAACAATTGTCCGTTTTTCTAAAGCCTTTAGCAAGCGATTGAATAATTATTTTACGGCAGGTTATAAAGTTACTAAAGCTAAAGCTACTTATATTGTTGTTTGGTACAGCTTAGAAGCCGAGCAAACTTATAGGATTGTGTTGCCGCAAATCGTCCTTCAAAAAACAATTGTACAGGAATAAGTGTTATTAGCATAAACAATCTATATAATGAAACCCTTGTTTTCTTTTTTCCTATTACTATTCCTTTTTTTAACAAACTGCACCATTAAAAATACGGATGCTATTGACCTCGAAAATTTCGATTTTAATAGTAACGAGCCTGCTGTTTTATATTTCAATAATATCCGCAAAGCTCAATACAAACTATCGCACTCACCAGCATCTACTAAAACAGAAATATGGCAATTGCGGCAACAAGATCAAATGCCCAGTATTCCTATTTTGCAATTAAACATCCTCCTCAACATTTACCAAGCCAATAAGCCACAAGCCTATATTAAAGTACTACCTAACACTTTTTTTGAGGGCAAAACCGTACAAGTACAATGGCAAGATACGATGAACCGAACAAGCGGCACTTATCAGTTAGCAGCTAAAAGTACTATGCGGCAACATTATATTTTTGCTGGACAAGTGTACAAAAGTATTAAAGCCAATCATCTACTAAGTGTTGATAAAGCTGGTACAGCCTATCCGCTATTTAAAAACCGACAAGGATTAAAGCCCTACTTACAAACAATGCGTGATTATTATGAATTGGTAGGCGTGTTTTAGTACTGTTTAAAAACTATATCAAGCCCATAATTCCTAACATTTATTAGTAACTCTCTCAAATTTTACCGTAATTTGTAAGTTCAAATGTTTATCCCCCAAATAAAATAACCATAAACCATCTAAAATTAAGAATCATGTTTAACGAAATAGGACAAAAATCATTTAAATGGATACTAGGCATCTTAGCCGTTGCCACTATTTTTACAGCTATAGCTCGCTTGTTTCCACACATTCCTAACTTTACCCCTATTGGCGCAATGTGTTTATTTGCAGGGGCATACATTATGAATCGTAAATTAGCTTTTGTATTACCACTTGCTTGCTTATTTTTTACCGATGCCTTATTGCACCTCAACTACCTAGCAGGCGCAAGGGAATTTGCTGGTTTTTACGAAGGCATGTACTTTGTATATTTTGCTTTTGCCGCTATGGTTGGCATAGGGATGTTGCTTAAAAACAAAGTTAATTTTACCAATACTTTACTAGGCGCAATAGGTGGTTCTTTGGTGTTTTTTATCGTTTCTAACTTTGGCGTTTGGCTCACATCTACTACCATGTACCTACCTAAAACAATGGTGAGTTTAATAGAATGCTACGCTATGGCCGTGCCATTTTTCTGGAATAGTTTTGCCGCTAATTTATTTTATACCGCTTTATTATTTGGTGGTTTTGAATGGGCAAAACGCAAGGCATTAACACCTGCTATTCAGTAGTTTTTCCATAAAGAGAAGCAACACAAACAATGAGTACTCCTTCACCCGAACAAACCCCCTACGTATCTATTGTAATGGCAATAAAAGATACCGAACCTTATTTGCCCGATTGCCTCGATTCTATCCTTAATCAAACCTACCAAAATTGGGAGTTGATTGCGGTGAACGATCACTCTACAGATCGCACGCCTGAAATTTTAGCGGAGTATGCTCAAAAAGATGCTCGTATTCGAGTTTTTCACAGCGATAAACCTCGCTTAATTCCTACTTTACAGGAGGCCCAAAAACATTGTAGAGGCACGTTGATTAACCGCATGGATTCGGACGATAAAATGCCCGACTATAAATTGCAAGTACTTGTAGAAGAATGGGAAAAACATGGCAAGGGAACGGTTATTGCTGGCGGCACAGAACATTTTGTAGACGAAGGCGTGGTAGGAGGTGGCTTTTTACGCTACGAAAAATGGCTCAATCAGGTAGCCAAAAATAGCACGCACTACGAAGAAATTTACAAAGAATGTGTCATCCCCTCCCACTGTTGGATTATCCACAAAGACGATTTTGAAGCTGTAGGAAGATTCGATCCCATTGTATATCCAGAAGATTACGACCTCTGTTTTCGCTTCTATAAACACGGCTTAAAAATTATAGGAATTGATTACATCCTACATTATTGGCGAGACCGTTCCAACCGCATTTCTCGCACCTGGGAAGAATATAAAGACAACCGCTATTTCGATTTAAAAATCCGTTATTTCTACCAAATAGATCGACAAACAAACCGCCCCTTAGTATTGTGGGGCTGCGGCAGAAACGGCAAAGACATGGCCAAACTCCTCCTACAACACGAAACCCATTTTAATTGGGTATGCGATAATCCTAAAAAAATAGGGAAAGATATTTACGGCCAAGTACTACAACATTTCGATGCCATTCCGAGCATCCAAAATCCACAAATATTGATTGTTGTTGCTTCTCCTGATGGGCAAAGGGATATTGCGAAGATGTTAAGGGATTGGGGTAAAAAACCTCGGGGGGATTATTGGTTTTTTATGTGAGAGGGATGTACCAGTCTGTCTAAAAAAATAATTGATGGTCATTTATTAGTTGTTGCTCTTTTTATCTCATTTGCTAATATTTCATTTCTTGTTTTAAGTCTTCTCGTAATTTTGTCAATATTAATCCAAGTTTATTTTGCCCACGCCATTTTCTTTTATCGTATATCTTAGGATTATTTGGTGGCAAACCAATTCCCCAAATTGTATCACTGGGATTGACTTCTACTAATTCTGATTTACCTGTTAGAAATAATTTTTCAAGTAAATTTATATTTTGAGTGAATTTTGCATAATTTCCCTTATAAACAATTTGTTCTGAAACATCATTCCATTTATTAGTTTCAAAATTATTTACAAGTCTGCCAAGTTTTTTTTGTTTTCCAGGTCTTTGTTCTGCTAATATTTTTGCTGCAATATTAAAATCGTTGAAAATTACAGCCTTTGAATACATCATAAACTGCTCTGCACAATTAAATGCTCTATTATCTA
>JAHDBT010000588.1 GCA_020630215.1 Bacteroidota bacterium | reverse complement strand
GGTGTTAGAATTGAGTTAGGTGGACACACCGATGATACTGGATTGAAAAAAGCCAACCAAAAATTATCGACCAACCGTGCAAAAACGGTATTCGATTATTTAGTGAAAAAAGGCATCAGTCCTAAGCGTTTACAGTACAAAGGATATGGTTCTTCTAAGCCACGTAGCAAAGGTAAATCGCCTGCTGCTCGTGCTAAAAACCGTAGAACAGAATTTACGGTACTGTAAAACCTAATTCAAGCAAAAGAAGGGAAGGGGAGTATATTGAAAAAGGGGCAAAGCGAAGCGAGCCATACTCCTTACCAACTACCCTTAAAAAAAATTAAACAAAAAAGAACCTTTAACGGTTATAAATATAGATAGCGATGAGCGAAAATTATAGCTTTGGGCTTAAAGAAAAAAAATTCAGTTTTTTACTGATGGGAGGAGGAGCAATTCTCGCCATTATTGGACTGCTTTTTAACCTCGACAATCCTACCCGTATATGGTCAGGTTTGTTGTACAACAATATCTTTTTTATGATATTGGGTTTACTAGGCGCATTCTATGTGGCTTCACAAACAGTAGCTTACAATGGTTGGTACGTTTTAATTAAGCGTATCCTCGAAGCTATGATGATGTTTGTACCTGTTGCTGCTATTCCAATGATTATTATCCTGTTTTTTGGATTTGATCATATTTACCATTGGGGTTTACCCGGTGCTGCCGATCACGATGCTTTATTGCAAGGAAAAGCAGCCTACTTAAATAAACCCTTTTTCTTCGGACGTGCTGTTTTATATTTGCTGCTTTGGTCGGGTTTAGTATTTATGCTGCGCCGCAATTCCTTAGCAAGCGATAAAAATGCAAGCTATAGTCTGTACAAAAGGAGTAAGCACATTTCTGCCTTATTCATCTTAGTATTTGCTGTAACAAGTTCTATGTACTCTTGGGATTGGATGATGTCTGTTCAGCCACACTGGTACAGTACCTTATGGGGTTGGTATTGCTTTATTAGTATGTTTGTAACTGCTATGTCGGTATTATATTTAACCACCTTCTACTTGCAAAAACAAGGTTATTTAAAAGATGTAAACAAAGAGCATTACCACGATATTGGTAAACTAATGTTTGCCTTTAGTGTAGCATGGGCTTACTTATTCTACGCACAATTCGTATTAATCTGGTACGCAAACATTCCAGAAGAAACGATGTACTTTGCCCTTAGAATTGAGCATTACCCAATGACGATGTGGCTCATGATTGTTTTATGTTTCATCACACCTTTCTTCATCTTATTAACAAGAGGAGCAAAGCGTAAAATGAACACGATGGTACTAGGTGCTATCTTAATTATTATTGGTCATTGGTTAGATTTTTATCAAATGGTAGTACCAGGTGCTATTGCAAATATGGCACACGGACACCATGCAAATCACCCAGGTTTTGTAGGTTTATACGAAATAGGATTAGGCTTATTCTTCGCAGGATTATTCATCTTCTTCCTTTTCCGCAACCTAGCAAGTGCACCATTATTACAAGAAAATCACCCATTCTTTAAAGAATCACAAGTTCACCATACTTAAAATGGTACTTGGTAGAGGGTAGAAGGTAGAAGGTATTTTAGACGGTTTCGCTATGCTTCACCGTTTTAGCTGCTACTTTTGTAAAAAGATAAAATAAGTTGGTCTACCTAGGTTCCGCTTTTTTTGAGGCGAAGACACTTGATAACACTAAGACCACAAAGTTTTTGAGTTAGTTTTAACTGCCTCGCTAGGCAACACAAAAACACGTCAGCATAAAAACTGACCACTAAAAAAACGTCAGCAAGAAACTGACAGCGAAGCGTTCTGACAATGAGCGTCAGCGAATGGTCTGACTCCTGACAGCGAAGCGGTCTGACCACTGACTACTGAATTTTTAATTATTATAATTTATTGGTATGTTAACGACGATACTAGGACTCCTTACCATCACTTTAGTTTTGATTATCTTATTTCAGATATCAAGGGCTAGTGAATTGGTAAACGTCATGAAGGATGAAGAGGCAGCCATGGATAGAAGCAATACGCTTAATGCGGTTGGCTTCTTAGTATTCCTAGTAGTAGGAATGATTGGTGCTTTTTGGTCGGCTTGGTATTACCAAGATTTATATCTCCCTTATCCGTCATCAGTACACGGTGCTTGGTTACGTACAATGTTCTTTTGGACATTAGTAGCTACGGTTCCTGTATTTGTAGTGACACACATTGCACTTTTTTGGTTTTCTTTTAAATACAAAAGAGATCGTAAAAAGATTGGTTATTTCTTCCCCGAAAGCCATAAGTTGGAGTTAATATGGACACTCATCCCTTCAATTGTACTCGTACTGTTGGTATATGAAGGTTTACGTAACTGGTACCGTATTACTGGGCCTGCACCAAAAGATGCGATTGTTATTGAAGCAGCAGCACAGCAGTTTCAATGGAACTTGCGCTACTCTGGTAAAGATAATGAGTTAGGTAAGAAAACGGTATTGCAAATTAAGCCAGAAAATCCTTTAGGGCAATTGTTTGATGAAGACCCTACCAATAAGGACGACTTTATGGCTACCGAATTGCACTTGCCTGTTAACAAACCTGTTTTAATCAGAATTAACTCGCAAGATGTATTGCACAGTTTTTACTTGCCACACTTTAGAGTAAAAATGGATGCCGTACCAGGAATTCCAACACAGTTTTGGTTTACGCCTAATAAAACCACGCAACAAATGCGAGACGAGTTAGGCAATCCAAACTTTAACTACGAATTAGCTTGTGCAGAATTATGTGGCTCGGCACACTACAATATGCGTAGGGTAGTAATTGTAGAAGAACAAGCAGCGTATGATAAATGGGTAGCAGAACAAAAACCTACTTACGATGCATACAAAGCAAGTTTAGGGTCAATTGAATTTGAAGACGACGGTACCGAAATTGTGGATGCAGATGCAAAAACAAAAATTACCGATCCTGTTGAAGCAAATATTCAATTGCAACTAGAAGAAGGGAAGGAAGTAGAAGCAGCGGCATCAGAAGCAACTTCTATAAACAAACCCTAAAAGGAAAAGTAATAGCTAGTAAAAATGTTGGCTGCTAAAAATAGCCTGCTACTAGTACTCGTTCCTTCAAAAAGAGAAAAAAGTAATCATTATATTTCCCCTGGATAAAACATTGTTTAATCGCTCTGATAATCAGGGATAAAAAATAGTCTCAATGGCAAATCATGAACATGCGGTAGGAGTTGATGTGCATCACGACGATCATGCACACGACCATCACCATGAGGAGACCTTTGTTAGTAAGTACATCTTTAGTATGGATCATAAAATGATCGCTAAACAATTCTTAATTACAGGAATTATTTGGGCGTTCATTGGCGTACTATTCTCTGTATTATTTAGATTACAACTAGGTTGGCCAGATGAATCTTTCCCCATTTTAGAAACCTTATTAGGCAGATGGGCCGAAGGCGGTAAATTACAACCTTCTTTCTATTATTCCTTGGTTACGATGCACGGTACCATTATGGTATTCTTTGTATTAACCGCAGGGCTGAGTGGTACGTTTAGTAACCTACTCATTCCCTTACAAATTGGTGCGAGGGATATGGCATCGCCCTTCCTAAATATGCTGTCGTATTGGTTTTTCTTTTCGGCAGGAATGGTAATGTTTTACTCTCTATTTATTCAAACAGGCCCTGCTGGAGGAGGCTGGACGGTGTATCCACCACTAAGCGCATTACCACAAGCAGATATCGGCGCACAAACAGGTATGACCCTTTGGCTATTAAGCATGGTACTCTTTATCGTATCGTCCTTACTAGGAGGCTTAAACTATGTAGCAACCATCCTTAACATGCGTACCAAAGGTATGACGATGATGCGTATGCCATTAACCATCTGGGCATTTTTCTTTACAGCGGTACTAGGGGTATTGTCATTCCCTGTATTATTATCAGGCTGTTTGTTATTACTATTTGATCGTCATTTAGGAACTAACTTTTACTTATCAGACATCTTTATAGCTGGCGAGCCATTACAAAATGCCGCTGGCGAATTATTACAAGGTGGTAGCCCTATTTTGTTCCAGCACTTATTCTGGTTCT
>JAHDBT010000587.1 GCA_020630215.1 Bacteroidota bacterium | reverse complement strand
CTAATACCGAATCAAAGAAACCCCAATCCGACTAGCATTAGCCATATAAACATTAAAATCCCCCACCGTAACACTATCATTCAAATCAAAATCACTAGGAAGGTATGCGTTAAGTTGCGAGCTTTCGTTGATATAATCATTAAAATCAGCAACCGAAATTACCCCATTCCCATCGGCATCGCCAGCAGCTAAGGCGTAGGTGTTGATGGCAACTTCTACTAGCTGTGTTGTGCCTCCTAATACATTAGTGGCATCCGTAAAGTCAAGCGGTGTAGCATTAGGGAGCGAACTGGCATTAGCACTTATCACATCAATATGGTTGCGTTGGCGAATGGCTACATAATAATCTTCATTTTGAGTGAGGTTGTAAAATGGAATCCATGCATTTCCGTCTAGGTCTACTAGGCTTCCATTGGCAGTAACAAAACCTGCTGCTTGCTCCACTATTTGCGTATTATTGGTGGCAGATCTAATTTCTACGAGTACCCAATCCACTACATCTGTAGGGAAAGTACTAGCGGTTTCGGTGCCTGTATAATTCCACGGAGCAGTGTTAAAAGGTTGTATGTTAGGTAAAATATTGTTGCTGGCTAAATCGCTTGTCATTAAATTAGTGCTGTTATCATAAGCACCTTCTAGCAGCAATTTTGCTTGCACATTAACACTAGGCGTTGCCGAAATAAGCGTACCACCCACATCAATATTATCGAGAAACAAATTGTTGCCATAGCCTGTAATATTTATAAAAGTAACCGTTACCAATCCACCCACATAAGGCGTTAAATCAATCATTTCCGTTTGCCAATCGCTGCAATCGTTAGGCGTGTATTCGTTGTCCGTTGCCGAGCCAACCGCACTTAAATCTAAGCTCGATTTATCAAAAACAATATCCTTATTACCACTACATCCTTGGGCGGTAACTTGCAGGCGGTCAAAATATTGGGTCGTATTGTAGGGGCGGTAAGCAATGTCGAAAGTGAGTTCGGCATCGCTGTAATTACTAAGGTCGAAGGTAGCGTAAATTTGGTCTTGTGCGCCAGCATTATTGTTGTTAAAATTGTTAATCGTCATCACCTCATTTCCACAAGCAATGCCATTGCTCCATTCCCATGTTACGCCATCATTACTTACATTGTTAATTTGCCAAGTATTTGATAAGCCTCCCGAAAAATCTTCCATAAAAGGCGCATCGCCGCTTAAAACAGTAATGATGTTATTTTGCGTAGTACTGTTTGTTCCTGCGGCATTGGTAACGGTTAAAGTTACACTATAAGTACCAGCCACAACATACTCAACACTAGGGTTTTGTGCGGTAGAATTAGCAGGGATTCCACCAGTAAAAGTCCAATCCCATTGGCTAATGCCAGCTTCCGAAAGATCTGTAAAAGATACTAATTCATTAGGACAAATCGTAGTAACAGGCGCAGCAAAATTAGCGGTAGGAGGTGTGTTTACCGTAATTACCCTATAACTATAATACCCATCAGGAACCGTAATCGGTCTAAATTGCTGTTTGCCCGAATTGGCATTGGCTTCAATATAATACTCCACTTTTGTACCATAAGTTTGTAGCGGAATCGTAACCGTCCAAGTATCATTAACAGGGTCGGTAAGCGACATAGGTAAAGGCGTAAAACTACCCGCAGCACTAGTACGATACCAAGCAATTGCATTAGCAATACCGCTACGATGTTGGACTTTAGCCACCACCTCCTGCGAAGCCTCCGTATAAAGATCTCGCAAACGAGGATGAGCAATGAGAAGCGGATCGTCCGTCATTACCAACTTAGTAATACAGTGCAATGCGCCACTAGCAGGAATAATATCATTACAGTCAATCCCTACCACATTATAACCAGGCAATTGCTCCTCATAAATGCGAAGGGCTACCGTATCATATTCCTCCTCGTAAATGGGTACGAGTAGGGTTTTATTAATAAAAATAGCATTGGTAAAAGTGCGGTAATCCCCACCGCCACTAGGATACCGATCACTACCATCAGGCGGCATCGTCATACGCACCACCTTAAACGGATTACCAAACGACGATTCAAAATTTGCCAGCACATAATCTAAATTCGATTCAATTTGCGGCCCATCCGAAACGCCTGTCGGATACTCACCCATAAGGATGGTTTCCTCGTCGAGTAGTTTCATATGCATATCAATATGGTGGATGAGATCGTAGGGCAAAACAGGCATCATCACATAATTATCAATACCCATAAATTGCCCCAAAATATCATCAATATCCGCTTTACTATGACTAGGGTTTTCTTGCAAAATCAACTCCGACGAAAAGCCCATTCCTAGTCCATCCGTCATAAAGTTACCACCCGTTGCAACTAAGTCGTAGGGGGCAGTAGTCGTTTCATAAAACGGCACCTCATCAAAAGCCGCAATCACTTCGGGAATAACATCATCGGCAGGGCGTGGGCGGTTGTAAATCCAATCCACCATCATCAACGAATCCACATCGTTGGTATACACACACCATTGTCCATAATCCCTAATCCAGATGCTATTATAGTTCTCCACAAAATAAAAAACATTCGATAAATCAACCCCACCAGCCGTCAGGTAATTCTGCACCGAAGTAACATCACTACAAACAATATACACCTTCACTTCCTCGCGAGCGTGCCGCACAATTTCCCGTAAAATTTCCGTATAGCTTGTCCAAGTAATACAAATCGCTGCCGCCTCCTCCCATTCGGCAGGCGTACGTACAGGCGAGTTGGGCGGCGTTAAAATACCTGCTCGGCTGCCCATGTTAAAAACCTGTAAATAGTCAGGCATCAGCTCCCGTTCTTCGGGCGTGAGGGTATGCGGCAAACCATTACTACTAGGATTTTGTGCCGCCAGTACCAGCGGAAATAGGAGTAAACTAAATACTAGCACGAAGGAAAAAAAAGATATTGTTTTTTGCATTAGCATAATGTTTTTTTCGAGGTAGAAATATTAAAAGCAGCAGGCAAAACCAGGAAATCCCATAGGAATGACCGACCTTGTAGCCCTAGATTTTAATCTAGGCTAAACTAGCAAGATTACCATTAGCTGCTTAAAAATACAAAAAATTAGGAGGATGGATTTGCTAGGACTGCATTTTTTATCGGAAGGGGTGAGGAGAGGACAATTTTGGGGAGGAGGGAGATTGGGGAATTAAAAAACGTACCCTTATTGTCTGAATCACGGATTGCACAGATTTTTTTTGACACCTAAAATCCGTGCAATCTGTGTAATCCTCAAGAATCCGTGATTCAGACAATAAGAAAAAGAAAAACCCGACAAAATGTAAGTTCGACAGTAGTGCGCTTTTAGCGTACTTAAATACTTTAAGAGCGGGTGAGTTTAGTCACCCGTTTTGGTTAAGGAAACAAGCAATCATTGGGCATTTGCTTTTTACGTAGAAAATATTTATTTTTGTACGTAAAACATAAATGCAATGAATACAAAGTTAACATTGAGTCTTAAAAAAGAGGTCATTTTACAAGCAAAAGCTTATGCTAAAAAGCATAATGTAAGCTTATCATTTTTGATTGAGAATTACCTGCTAAAAATTACAACTGAGCTAAAGCCTAGCGAACATCAACATACAAGTATTGTAGATGCTTTAAGTGGTATTATAAAGTTAGAAAATGATTTTGACTATAAAGCAGCAGCTGCCGATTACTTAACAGAAAAATATAAATAAATTATTTTGGAAAGAGTTTTTGTTGATACAAATATTATACTTGATTTACTAGGCAAAAGAATTCCTTTTTTTGATGCTGCTGAAACACTATTTCGAAAAGCAGAGAAAAAAGAAGTATTGGTATTGATTAGCACGATGAGCTATATCTCAACAGAGTATATCCTGAGAAAACAATTGGGGAAAACGGAAACAAAAAAAGCACTATCGGCAATTAGAACAATTACAACGGTTTGTAATAGTGGAGAGCGAGAAATTGATTTAGCACTTATTTCTTCGATGAAGGATTTTGAAGATGCTTTTCAATATTATACCGCTTTAAATAATGCTGCGGATGTTATTATAACTAGAAACCCCAAAGATTTTGTAGGTTCAAGTATAGCAATTATGAGTGCAGAAGCGTATGTGAAATTGAAGTAAGTAAACAA
>JAHDBT010000586.1 GCA_020630215.1 Bacteroidota bacterium | reverse complement strand
GTGCAAAAGATCAAGTAGAAATGACGGATTTATTTTTTATGCGTTACTTAATTGAGTAAAAACCACTTTTGATATGCTAACTGATTTAAAACCGTTGTTGCTTTTTGGATATAAGGATTATCGGTCTTGTCAGTTTTAATCTCTTTTAAAATTTGTTTTGCAGTAGCGATATTGTTTTGTTGTAAGTGCGCCATTGCTAAATAAAATTGTGCATCCTTATAAAAAGGATGTTGTGGTTTAAAGTCTTTAAATTGCTCAATTGCTTCGTTTGTATTATCGTTGCCCAAATAGCTCAGACCTAAGTAAAATAAGGTTTCGTAATGTTCTAATTTGGATGATTTTTGGTTGCTCAAATTCTGAAATTTACTAATAGCAGCCGCATATGCTTTTTGATGATACAGTTGTTGTGCATCATTTAGAGCTAAAAAGTTTTTATCTTTTTTTAAGCTAATGGTTTGAGAACGCTGGCTATTGGTCGTACTTGTTTCGTTATTTAAATTCGGAGTAGTGATAGGTTGATGAATTATTTGTTTACCATTTGTTTTTATCACTGCATCTTCACCATCTGCTTGTGCAGGTTTGGCTTGTGTATCGTCTACTTTATTTTGGACGGGTAAATTGCTATTAAAATGTTGATTTGATTTAGCAATGTTATGGCTATTAAACTGGTTACCTGCTAGTAAATAGGCAACTAAGCAAATAACAAGTACCGCAGCAACTTTAAGCCAAGGTTGTTGATAAAAAGGTTTTGTTTTTATCACTTTTTGCTTGGAAGGAATTTCTTTTACCACTTTTAAAGTAGGCGTATTATCCAACTTTTTAACCGTTTCTGGTGCTTCTTCCTCATACCTATCTAAATCTAGTGTAGTATCTAAAAGAGGATCTAAGGCTTTAAACTGCATCTTAAACTGTTCTGCAGCTTTTGATTTAATGGCAGCAAATATAGTACGATATATTTTCACTTCTTTTTGAAGTTCCGTATCTGTTGTTAAAGTTTGCTCAAATATTTGCAAATCATCGGCATTCAAGGTGCCATTGATGTATTGTTCTATATTATCTATGGGAGAAAATTGATGTTTCATTACCACATTATATTTTGAAGTTTTTCTAAAAGTCCTACTTGTTTTCTTACTCTTTTTAAACAGCGTGAACGGGTATTTTTGGCAATTTGTGCATTGGCAAACCCTAATTCACTCGCTATCATTTCCATATTCCAACCTTGTAAATACTGAAGTTTAAAAACTTCCCAACAATTAGTACTTAGTTGGCTGAGTGCATGCTTTACTATTGCTATAGCTTTATGATTGAGTCCAGTATCATTGTTTTCAATTTCAACAGTTCCGTCATCATGGTACCTACATTGCCATTCGTTAACAACTCTGTAGCCAATATTGGCTCTGTTGTGCAAGTTAAGCAGCATTCTTTTACCAATAGTTGTTAAATAATTGCCATGCAGTTCGGTCATTCGGTTTCTGCGTATATCTTCGTTTAAAACAACCATCACCTCCTGAAATACTTCTTGAGCAATGTTTTTATCGCAAAAACTAAAATGGTGAACTGCCCAATTAATAAACCTATTTCGGTGCTTCGTGTATACCTTTTGCCATATATTCGGGTCCTGGTCTTTTATTAAGTGTACAATGAGTCGTTTTTCACCAATATCAAAAAGGTATTTTTCATCACGAGTATTTATCTGTTTTAAATGGCCCTTTTTAATACGTTGGCTAACTACCTCTAATGCTTCTTTAAAAACATTTTGGGCGTAGATAGCATTACAACCATAAATTCTCATCATTTTTTTGACAAAATTATTGTTATATTTTTTGTATAATTGTTCTAGCACTTCGAGCTTGCCGTTTTTAACAGATGTAATAAGTTTGTTGCGAGTTAGAGCACTTGTGTCTCTATAAGTAGTATAAGTTGACATTTATTAAGGTAATCAAGTTAGGTAAATTTTTTTGTAAAAAATAAAAAACAATACTGCTAGGAAAAAAAAAGTGTGTGCTTGGTTACTTTCGGTTTTCTTAATTGCTATAGGATTGAATTAAGCAGCTTTCATGGTTTCTTTATTCTTATAGCCATCGAAATAAGGAAGGGTAACCATAGTCTTTAATTTTTTTGTTAAAAACAGTGAAAATTATATTTAAATGGCATAAAAATAGTGTGAAAACTGTTTTTGTCTTTTGTTATAAGAAAGAAAAAAGGGACTGTTTATCTAAGCGGTTGACGCTTTTTGGGTAGATAGTAGCGCGGATACTTGGTATATAGACGATTCCGCTTCGCTGCATCACGGTAAAGTGCCAAGTATTTTTCTTTATTTAGAAAACTTGTGGCTTTTAAAAATCTTAAAAACAGCGCAGTTTAACAAAGCGTTCTAAATAGCATATAGTAGTACCTACTACCCCAAAATAATGAACTTCAAAACAGTAATATTGCATCCCTGCTCAAAAAAAAAACCTACATATGAAAACTTTTACATTACCTCTGTTACTCTTTATTGCAGCTTCCTTTTTAATAATATCCCCATTTAAAAGTGTAGCCCAAATAGCTACTAAAAACATACCTAAACACAAAGTAGCAAACGTATATACAGGTGATAATGCGATGTATACACTCAACAAGCATAGCTTTAAAGCAGAAAAAGCCTGTGTAGACCATTTTGTATTTGAAAAGAAACAACTAGAGACGAGTGCAACACATAAAATATATCGTAACGATATGTTTTCTTGCAAAGATATAGCCAACTGTAAAGTACATAAACACGAACCTTTAGTAAGTAAATCGAACAAGACGAGTACGTATAGTTTTCCTATTATAAAAAAAGAAACCATACAAGATATTGAACCTGATTGTTTTTATACACAACAGCTAGGAGATAATAGTGTGTATGTAGAATTTTATAGTATGGGCTTAACTTTTTACTACGATGAAAAAATTTTAAAAGAACTTAAAGACATTGATGCAGAAAGTATTCGGAGTTTTTGGATGCTTTTGTACGATACGGTAATGGATACGGAGTTTTTACCTCAAATTTGGGATTATGCCCAACAAATGGAATTGGTAAATTACGAACAAGTTGGAAATGAGTACAAAGGAGATTGGACAAGCTGGGGGTATTGCATCTTAATTCATAAAATAGGGCAGCAACTATATCCTAGTAATCTTAATGCACAAAAAGTGTTTACTTGTTTTATGCTCAATCAGTCGGGAATTGCTTGTAAAATTGCCAAACATGAGAATCGCCTATATCTGCTACTAAGTACCAATTACGAAATTTACAGCACCAAATACCTTAAACTAGACCAGAAAATTGATGGCAATGTTTATTACTTACATAACTTTGATAATGAGGAGGACTTGGCGCACATTCAAGAAGTAAGCACTTATAGTTTGAAGCATTATAATGCTAATAAACAAATAAACTTAGCAAGTAAACTTCCTAAAATTGCA
This sequence comes from Bacteroidota bacterium, assembly GCA_020630215.1. Taxonomy (GTDB): domain Bacteria; phylum Bacteroidota; class Bacteroidia; order Chitinophagales; family UBA2359; genus JAHDBT01. The sequence goes on along the minus strand of JAHDBT010000586.1, from coordinate 680 downwards.
CCAAACTACATCGAAAAAACCTATTGTTTCGACAAAGGCAACCCCAAAGCTACCGTAAATACGAGCATGTTACCCTATTATGCCGAGTTACCTGCTACCAAAATCGAAGTCTATTCTAAAATTGCTTTGCCTGCTAATGGCGATTGCCGTCTTATCAGCGAACTATCAAACATGATGGAAGAACATAAGGCATTTGAGGAGGAAGATAGGATTAATTTCTTACTTAATTTTATGCAAAATGCCTTTGAACAAGAAGACGATACCCGCCCATTTTGTGCAGAGGAAACTTTGTATCGTTCGCACAGTGATTGCGAAGACCGTTCGATTTTGTTTGCGCTATTGGTCAATCAAATTATTGGCTTAGATGTAATTGGCTTAGAATACGACAATCATGTGGCAACAGCCGTTGAATGGAAAAAAGGAATGGCACTAGATACTAAAAAAATGCATACCCTTAATCATAAAGGTAAAACTTATATTGCCTGCGACCCAACCAAATCTGGTAGCACTTACGGGCAAATGTGCAGCACTATATGGGCAAAAGAATTACTAAAAGTAACCAATTTTGAAAAAGCAAATAACCCATGCATACATCCGTAGCTAATTTAGCTTTACAAGCTACTAAGCAATACTCCGTTGAGTTTTTACTACTCCACGTTCATTTTTTATAAAAAAAATGA
>JAHDBT010000585.1:1351-4137 GCA_020630215.1 Bacteroidota bacterium | reverse complement strand
ACCTACAACACCGCCTATAAAAATATAGCGGATGCTAAAAGCAAGCAGCCAACTAATTTTATGGCACAGTGTTTAGAAGATAATCCAAGCAACAAAAAAGTATCGTCGTATATTTTAGAAAAAACACTTGCCAATGCTTTAATAGCCGCTTTAATTAGCGGTCGTCCCTTACTAGTAAAAGGCGATCCAGGTTGCGGAAAAACAAAATTAGCTTTAGCTGCGGCTATGTTATTACACGGGAAAAATGCCTACCAATATTATTTTGAATGGCACATAAAATCTACGAGCAAAGCCAAAGATGGTTTATATGCTTTTGATCATGTAAGCCGTCTTAGAGATGCGACGCTCATGAACAAAAGCAGCAGTGCATCTGCTAGTGATTTAAAAAATGCTGCCAGAATTGAAGACCCTACAAACTACGTAAATATTGGCCCCGTAGGATTAGCCTTTTTAAAATCCACCGAAGAAGCCCCTGCCGTTTTACTCATCGACGAAATAGACAAAGGAGATATTGATTTCCCCAACGATTTATTATTAGAGTTGGACGAAATGCGGTTTAAAATTCCAGAAATAAAAGGAAACCATACCATTAAAGCCGAGCAACGCCCCCTAGTAATTATTACCAGCAACGACGAACGAGAACTCCCTGCCGCCTTTATTAGACGCTGCCTATTTTATCGTATCCCCCCTTTTGATGAAACTTTGCTCCAAAAAATCATAAATAGCAAAATGCAAGAAATAGAGGAGGACTTAGCCATTGTCAAAAAGGATATACTAGCAGTCGCAGATATTAAGCAAATTATAGAAACCTTTGAAAAAAGCAGAACCAATGCCAATAATGCCACCAAAAAACCATCTACTAGCGAGTTAATTGATTTGGTAAAACTCATCCAATTTCAGCTAATAGGCGCAGCAGATAAAAACAAAAAACTAACCGAACTGCTAGATGCTAAAGAAGGACTCCTTAATTTAGCTCTGGAAAAAATTGGTTAATTGTTTAGCGGTCAGCAATTAGCCGTCAGCGGTCAGATCATTCGCTGACGCTCATTGTCAGCAGTCAGTTTTCCTGCTGATGTCGAGTAAAGCGAATAATCAAAAAAACTGACGACTAAAAAAACGCCAACATATAAAAACTGACAGCGCAGCGATCTGACAGAGAGCGTCAGCGAACGATCTGACCGCTGACAGCTAATAAATACAACTTAAAAACAGCAATGCAATTACTACTATACCATTTCTTCCAAACCCTAAAAAATCGCACAACCATTCCGCTTACGGCAGAACAGTATGTAGATTTTATACGGGTGTTTGTGCAAATGCCTTCCAACGCCTTTGCCGATGTGAAGGATTTGCGTGCCTTTGTGAAACTGTTTTGGTTAGCAGATGTTATTGACGAAAAAGAATTTAATAGTTTATTTGATAAATGGATAGTGAAGACTTGGGAACCTTTTGCAAAGAACGCTATTCAGGATATTGAAGAAGTAGCTCCTAGACCAGATCCAGATCCCGAACCTAATCCTAAACCACCTATAAAAGACCCTCCTTTCAATCCACCAATTGACCAAAAAAAGAAACCAGACACACCAATAATTCCTAATTTAGAAAACGAGTACGAAGATTTTGAATTGGTGATTGAAGAAGACGATACCAAAACACCAACAAGCCAAGCCGTACACGATAATTTTAAAGACTATCAATTTAGCCAAACCTTTCAACTAAACGACCAACAAATAATGCCCTTCTCTATTCGCTATTTATCGCAGCGAGCTAGGGCTTTAGCTAAAAGAGAAAAAACAGCATGGAGTACGGAGATGGATATACCAATAGTTATCAAAGGTTTTGCCGAAAACGGATTTATCGACCATATTGATTACCAAAAAAAAGTACATAACTACACCAACATTGTTTTATTGGTTGACCGTTTTGGTTCCATGCTTTCTTACGAGTTTTTAGAAACACAATGGCAACGTGCTTTTAAAATGATACCCAAAGTAAATTTTGAGCAGTACTTTTTTTACAACATCCCACAAAAAACAAGCACTAGTACCGCTAAACACTACGAAATGCGAAATGCCCAAAAAGGCAATGCTTTGTTCAACACCCAAAAACATACTTGGACAAAGGATACGCACTTTTTTATTTTTAGCGATGCAGGGGCACACTCTGGATTGGTAAACAAAAAACGCATTATTGCCAGCTTAGATTTTTGGCGTTATTTACAAAACATATCCGACCATGTTTTTTGGCTCAACCCCGTTCCCAAAGAGCAAATGAACGACTGCACAGCTAGGCGATTGCAATTTTCAATCCCCATGATATACCCTGGAGAAGAACAACTAGAACGCTTTTTTAAACAGCACCGATATGTACACCGCTAGTAGTAAAATACACGATGGAATGCCGCATATTTCGAACTTGCGGAAAGAAAACATGGATGCCTTTGCACCCTATGTTGCTGCATTGCCGTGGTTCAATATCAACCTATTACATAAACTGCACCTTAACTTTATAAGCAGCAACTATCAAGAACGTGCCATCACCTGCGCCGATATTTTACAATCGCCCTTTACCAGCCGCATTGATTACAATACCTACATGCTAAATCGGGAAATGCGCTACAATTTAAAAAGAAATATTAAAGAGAAAAAAGAAACACAATTGGCAGAATTTATGATTGCCTACAGTCAGCAATGCCAACAACATATTAGCAGCACCCTTTACCAAAAAGCCTTAGAAATAGAAGCCCAAATAATTTTGCATCCCGAAAAATCGGCACGTTTTATTGT
>JAHDBT010000585.1:0-1251 GCA_020630215.1 Bacteroidota bacterium | reverse complement strand
CCAAGTAATATTCGAAAAGATATTTTAAAAACGGTACTTCCTGAAAAAGTGGTAGCATTAATTACAGAAGCGAAAAAAAATAAATCCATTAAACTCAGTTTAATTAATTTAGAATTAGATTTTATTCCCAAAGAAATTTTTGAATTAACCCATTTAGAAACCCTCGATTTATGGAATAATAATATCCAAGAAATACCCAAAGAAATTAACCAATTAGTTAATCTCAAAAGTTTATTACTAAGCGAAAACCCAATTAAAGAATTACCGAGCGAATTAATCGCCTTAAAACAATTACGCACCTTTAAATTAGACAACGGACAATTAAGCAATTTTCCGTGGGTATTATTAGAAATAAAAAGTTTACAAAGTATTTCCTTAGAACAAAACCAAATAAAAATAATTCCGCCTGGGGTAAACAATTACGAAAGCCTAAGACTATTTGATGTAAGAGCCAATCCAATATTAAATTTACCAATGGAATTACACAAAAGTTCTGGCAATAGATTAAAAAAATACTACGAAAAAATTAGCCCAATTCCAACAACAAATACGCCCCAATTAACCCTAATTGGAATAGAAGGCCACGAACCCGAATTAATGGGAGATGGAGATTATAAAATAAAAGAAGAAATAGCTCTTATTGAAGAAATAATGCAAGGCGAAACAGCCGAAGGAATAAAAATAAAGGTAGAAAAATTACATAATCCCACAACCTTAGAATTATTTGAACATTGCTACCAACACCAAAACAATATTACCTTACTACACATTGCTGCCGATAAATTTTTAAGCCTAAAAAATGAAGTAGAAGAAATTGTAAAAATAGATCCCATTATTTTTGTTGGATTAATTGGAGAATTAATTAATTGTAAATTAGCCATTCTAAATAGTTGTGAAACATATAGTTATGCAGATGTTTTGCGTTTAAAGAAATTCCCCGTAAGTATTGGGGTTAAGGAAACTATTACTAGTAACGTAGCCATAGAATTAGGCGAACAATTTTATCGCAACCTTTTAGCAGGAGATAGTATAAAAGATAATTTTGAAAAAATAAGTTTTACTTCCTTTGACCCAAATATAAAGAGTAACAGCCTTAATATTCCGATACAAGTACAAGCAAAATCACTAGAAGGTCCTAATGATTTTCCTTGGGTTTTGGTGCATGAGGAAACGGATGTGGAGCAATTAAAAGAAAAAACGCTTAATTTAATTAATAGTAAAGACTTGCTTAAAGCATTTGAGTATTTAGAA
>JAHDBT010000584.1 GCA_020630215.1 Bacteroidota bacterium | reverse complement strand
ATATAACACAGCTCAAGAAGACTGCGAAACAGGTCCTAATTGTCCATTTAATTCATTTCCTATTAGTGATGATGGTATTGACGTTTTTGTGCTAGATAGAGTAGTGCCTAATTGGGGTGGCGCAGGTGTCGTAAATGGCATTCCTGGTAGTGCATTAGTAATTGGTGGCACAAGAATTCAAAATGAAGGCCAAAATAGCTGGTTTGGTGAACTGGCAGAGCAATTTCCAGATCAAATCCCAGACGATTTAGATTTTGAAGAAGAATATGAAATAGATGTGTTTGTTTCTTCCGTTTTTTCTCACGAAATAGGACACTGCCTAGGACTTTTCCATACTTTTCAAGGAAGATGTGATGACTATGAAGGACCAAATTTAAATTGTCCAGAACTAGTAATTCAACCAACAGACCCTACTGACCCTGATTTTGAGAATTGCTGCACTTGTGGAGATTTTGTTTGTGATACCGAAGCTACGACTGCTGCAACTTGGGCTTATCCTGATTGTAGCCAGAATTATCTGGGAGGGATGTGTCCACCTCCTGTGAATTATCCCGAAGCGATTCCTGCCGGAGTTTTGAGTGGTACTGATTTAGTAGGTACTCCTTATCTCTGGGGGCAATTAGACAATATTATGGGCTATACTGAAACTACCTGTAGAACTGCTCTAACAACTGGGCAAGGTGTTCGTGCTAGGTGGCATTTAGAAAACCACGAATTATTACTACCAATGGTAAGTAATGAGGAGATGGTTACAATAGATGCAGGCTCAACAACTTTACCTTCAGGTTTAACTACTTGGGAGAACTTTACTTCTGTAAAAGGGGTTCTTGTCGTACCTGCTGGTTCTACGCTCGAAATTAATAATACAAATGCTTATTTTACAACAGCTGAATCAGGAATACAAGTAGAAAAAGGCGGTATTTTAAGAATTAATGGTGCTACATTACGTCCTAAGTGCATTCCTTATTGGAGAGGTATAACAGTAGAAGGAGATTGGAACACGGGCCATCCGTCTGTCGCCACTTATTTGGCGAGCGGAAGTGACAAGCATGGAGTTGTTATTGTAGAAAACGAGGCAACCATTAGAGATGCAAAAATAGGCATACATGCTTATGATGCAGTAGATGTATTAGGAGCTAATATTGGCGGTGGTATCGTACATGCTACCCATAGTTCTTTTCTTAATAATAAAACAAGTATCCGTTTAGACCGTTTTTATGGAACTAAAGGGTTTAAATATAACCAACGAAGTGTTATTCAAGATAATACCTTTGAAAATACGGTAGAGTGGTTTGATACAGGAAAGGAGTTTACACATGTTTTTGTTAACCGTGCCGCAGTAGGCCTACAACTTGACGATAACCTTTTTGAAACTGATGAAGAACTACCTAGAGAAGGAAGAGGTACTGGCATTGTATTAATAAATCAGTACCTTAAAACAACAGGAAACACCTTCTGGAACCTGTTGCAAGGAGTAGATGCCTATGCGCTCCCATCTATAAAACGAGGGCTTTATTTTGAGGACAATAAGATGGTAGGTGTGCGACAAAATGTTACCCTAACAGGAGGTGTTGCTGGTAAAATAAAAAATAATGAGTTTATGAATATCAGATATGGCTTTTTGAATGATCCTACTTATGCCATTTTTTCTGATGGAACTACAGGACTAGTAGTTGAGTCAAATGTTATTTCATGTAATGAAGCACAAGCAAGTGACGGATTTAATGTCGGTTTAGTAGTCCAAAATGCAGGTAACTTATTAGGTATTGTAAAAGACAATGCTTTTAATGGTCCTTGGACTATAGCTAATATGTATATTGGGAATAATGCAAATATGAAAATAGATTGCAATATATATGATGAAAGAACTCTTGCTTCATGGCATATTGAGGGGTTTTTAAATGACCAAGGACAGTGTGATTTTACTGACCCTTTAAAAGCCAGAAGAAATACTTTTCCTACACCTATTTCTGTTAACGGCTTAAATATTTGTAATAATTGTAGTGTCCCAGGAGCTGCCGAGTTTAAGTATGTTGGACAGATTGGGTTTAGTCCGCTAGTAAATCAGGGGAATGTAACAAGTTGGGATTGCGCTACCGCTTCTGTTCCCTTTGAGGCTAGTCAATGCACCTTAGACCCTGACGATAGTTGCGATCCAGATTGTTTTTATGGCTTAATTGCTCAAACAGTTGATCCTAGAAGTATTATTAAATACCAAAGTCAATTGTTAAATATTAGGCTAGAAGAAGAAAAGTACGAAGCCGCAAAACAAGATTTGAAGAGTATAAGTACAAGCGAAAGCAGCAAATTATTAACTGCGCTTTACGAAAGCGAAGAATCTATCGACTCTGCATGGATAGAATTAGCCAAAGTACCAGAAACAACCGAAGAAGAAATAGCCTTTAAGCAATTATATACAGAGCTATTAAATGGTATTGATGGCCCAGCGGGTACAGGAAAAACACAAGCTGCACAAGAAGTACTTTTACGCACAACTGCTACTGCCGATTATCAGGATGTTGCTGCACCTTTAGCACAGGCAATTATAGCAACGCATTATGGAGAACGATTTAAAAAACAGTTGACTATAGCAAAGAAAAGCACAAAACCAAATGTACTAACAGACCACAATGCATTTGAACTGTTTCCCAATCCTGCCACTAATACCGTAAAAATTAACTTATTAGCAGATGTAAAAACAGCACAAATAGAAATATACGATATAGAAGGACGATTGATGTTATCAAAATGTTTATCTGAAGAACAAGCAGCAATAAATATTTCAACACTTTCATCGGGTATCTATTTTTGTAAATTAATAAGCACTAGTAAAATACTAGGATTACAAAAACTGATGGTAATAGAGTAATACTTGTAATTTAAATCATCTTGCGAAAGTTATCTTTGTTAATATAATAGCATGGATAGCTTTCGTTTTTAACATAGTAACATGAAAAAAATTATCTTATTATTCTTACTTTTTAGTGCAATTACTGCAACAGCACAAAATAATAATCCAAATGAGTTTATTTATTTTAATAAAATGCATTATGCTGATACTAGCACACAAACCTATAACGCTATAAAACCACTATCAGACGGTTATATGTTATTAGGTGATTTTAATAGCTATGATTATTATACAGCAAATTTTATAAGAAAAATTGACTTATATGGAAATGAAATTTGGAGCAAAATATTAATTGATACAATTGGATTTACTGCTTCATTTTTTGGAAATGGTTTAGATTATACAGATGATGGTAACTTTATTGCTATTGGGGAAGTAGGAACGGTTGCTAATGATGCGAATTTCGTTTTAACTAAGTTTAGCCTAGAGGGTGAAATTATTTGGCAACATATATATGAACGTAATGCATGGAATTCTTTTGCACAAGTATTAAGTTGTAATAAAGGTGGTTATTTATTAGGAGGATTTAGCCAATTGTTTGATGGAAACGAGGCCATAGGACCTGCAGAAATAATATTGATAAAAACAGATGAGGAAGGAGAGGTAGTATGGGAAAAGTACTTAGAGGAGAATTTAGACCCTCTATACATCGAACAAACCCAAGATTGGGGCTACATCATATCAGGCTATCAATATAATAGTGATACAGGATATGATATGTTTGCACTAAAATTAAACATAGATGGCGATGAGGAATGGTTTGAAAATTATGGCACTGATTTAGATGATGGGGGATGTTTGGTAACTCAACATCCTCAAGGGCATTATGTGTCGGTAGGAGTAATAAGCACAACTGGTGGAGAAAAAGGATTATATACCGCCACCTTAAATAATATTGGCGAAGTCCAGGTTGAACACGAGTATTCGCAAAATAATCGTTATAGTCCTTCTAGTGCACCTTTAATTATGCCTAATGGTAATATTGCCTGTGCTACTATCACTTACGGCCCTGTTCCCGAACAAATTGAATTTGCAATCTTCTCCCCCCAAATGGAACTACTCCACACAACCCCCCTACACACTGGCTACTACGACGATGACTACATCCGAGATTTAGAACCTACACCAGACGGCGGCTACGTATTAGCAGGTTTTAATTATGCATATCCAGATAGTTGGGTTGTAAAAGTAGATAGCATGGGCAATACCTGCGGCTTACCTCCTTGCGATAGTACGG
>JAHDBT010000583.1 GCA_020630215.1 Bacteroidota bacterium | reverse complement strand
ACCAACTACCAACTACCAACTACCAACTACCAACTACCAACTACCAACTACCAACCCTAATCTACTGTTCCTTTTAGCATTGGCACAAACATACATTTGGTAATCACTTCTTGTTTAAAACTTTGGTCAGAAATTTTGGTAATTCGTAGGAGTTCCTGTTGGGCATCGTTGCCAAAGGGCAGCACCATAATGCCGTTAATTTTCATTTGGTCAATTAACTTAGTTGGAATACTAGGCGGGGCGGCGGTAATAATTACTTTATCAAAAGGAGCGTAAGCAGGAGCACCTTCGTAGCCATCGCCATAAAGGAGGGTGAGTTTGTTAAATTGAAATTGGTTAATTAAATGTTTGGCTCGTTTGTGTAGTTTGCGGTTGCGTTCTATGCTAATTACTCGGTTGCCCATACTTGCTAGTACGGCTGCTTGATAGGCAGAACCTGTACCAATTTCTAGCACTCTATCGTTTTTTTGTAGTTGGAGGAGTTGTGTTTGCAGCGCCACCGTAGAGGGTTGCGAAATGGTTTGCTCTTCGCCAATAGGAAAGGCTTTATCTTCGTAAGCTTTTTCGATAAAAACTTTTTCGAAGAAAAAATGGCGGGGGATTCGCATCATGGCAGCTAAAACCCGTTCGTCGGTAATACCCTTATCCATTATTTCGGATAGCAGCTTACGACGCATTCCTTGGTGTTTGTACGTATCTTTAGGCAACATATTTTTAGCAGGCAGCTTTTTCTATTGAGGTGATAATAGGAGCGCAAAGATACAAATTTATCTGTAGAATTAAGCTGCTCGTTTAGTCCCATTTATGTAAATAACGGGCATCAAGCTTGCCTCCAAATCATACATAGCGATGGCATTAACGGCAATTTTAAATGCGAACTCATAATTTTTACCTGCTCCAATGGTATCGTAAAAAGCTTCCGAAAAAGCAATAGCGGCATCATCGGGTATTCCATGATTCATCCCAATTACACAAGAAATGTGTGGAGCAATAGCTTTGGCTTGTTCTTCGGAGTAGCAGGCCATTAATAAAAGGCATTGAGTAGAGGTTTTAAAAAGCTCGAAAAAATTGCCTAAAGCAGTAGCCGAAACATATTGAGAATTGCCTGCTTCGTTTTCAAAATGCAAATCCCCCGTATCAGTACCATGCCCCGAAAAATGAACAATAGCAGGCGAGAGATCTAGCATCGCCCTACGTACATCTTTAATTTGTACGGCCCACTTAGATTTAATATCATACGCCCTTCTTTTACTAGCACGCTCTAAGCTTTTTTCTATTTTACTTACCTCTTCTCCTAACCGCAAGCTTTGCATGTCTTTAGGATTGGCAGAAAGTACCAGAATGGTTTTTACCTTTTCGGTTTCTTTTTCAGGCACATCTTCACTAGGAGAGGAGCCAGTTGTATGATGCGTAATGGTATCCCCAATGTGTACATTTCCCCCCGCCGAAATAACCGACCCACTTACCACATTTTTACTGTTGGAAATGTTGCTGTTAGGAGGATTTGTTGAATTCTCGTTGTTGTTTGCCGCTGTTTCTGGCGTGTAATTTTTAATCTCAGTATAAGTTGCTAAAATTCCATTTACCAATTTTGCTCTGTCCACCGTTTCTTCGCTATGAGCTAGTAAGCCCATACGAGCCTTGCGGTTTAAGGTTTCTAAATTTGCTTGATGTGCCAAAAGTTCTCCTCTAAGGTTGGCTTGTTTTTCTTCGTTTCGTTGTAGGAGTTGGGTAATCGCTTCTGCGAGTCTATTACTGGTAATTAACTTTTCTATGGAAGATAAGGGCATCGGCATTTTAGTTTGAGGTGATGGTTGATAAGTGATGGATGCGAAATAAAATGAACCATTATTGTTTATTCTTTTGCCCAGTACTGCGTTGCAAAAGCCTTGCGTAGCGCTGCTATGCTGCGTTTTTGCGGCCTTGTCCTGAACAAAACAATCGCACATAACGGTTCATTTTATTTCGCATCCATCACTAAGTGAATGAGAAAAAATAAACTCCACCACTTTGATTATTCTTTTTTCCAATTCGGCGTTGCAAATACTCGCAATAGCTCGCTATTGCTCCGTTTTGCGCCTTGCCTTGAAAAAAACAATCGCACACCTTGGTGGAGTTTATTTTTTTCATTTCACTAAGTGAATGAGAAAAAATAAACTCCACCACTTTGATTATTCTTTTTTCCAATTCGGCGTTGCAAATACTCGCAATAGCTCGCTATTGCTCCGTTTTGCGCCTTGCCTTGAAAAAAACAATCGCACACCTTGGTGGAGTTTATTTTTTTCATTTCACTAAGCGAAAATGGTTTAGTCTAAGTAAGTGCTAGGGCACAGGATGCCACAAATATACTATTTTTTAGCGTATTTAAAATAAATTATGCTTCTTCCTCTGCACCATTGTCATTTAAATAATCGTTGGCGAGGCTTGCACCTAAAAAAGCACAGCTAATACCCGACACTAATTTGGTAAGCGGCGAAGCAGCAAAGGTGCTAATTAGTCCCGTAACAATTACACCCACTATTTTTTGTTGTCGCACATTGCTACTGTCTATATCTATTTTAATGGTTTTGCCATTTGGTTGTTCTGCATATTCTTCAAAGGTTGCCATGTTGGTTTTTGTTTTGTGTTAATAAGGAAATGATTGCCTACTTTTAAATAACCCAATTAGAAGGTATATTAGTTCCTATATTGGAAGCTATTTATTGTTGATAGTAGCCTTCCTTATACAAGCATTATTTTAGGCGCAGTTTATGGGTACTTACTAGGAACGCTACCATTGTTTTCTGTATAAAAAAAAGCCGAAAACATAATTCAATGTTTTCGGCTTTTAATTTGGTATTTTATTGCAGTAGTGTAGTATTTATCTTACTTTATCTACAACCGCTTTAAATGCATCTGGGTGATTCATGGCTAAATCTGCTAATACTTTACGATTAATTTCGATATCGTTTTTGTGTAAAGCACCCATAAATTTAGAGTAGCTCATACCGTGCAATCTGGCACCGGCATTAATACGAGCAATCCATAATCTGCGGAAGGTACGTTTTTTATTTCTTCTATCACGGTAAGCATATGACCATCCTTTTTCGATGGCATTTTTTGCTACTGTCCAAACGTTTTTTCTTCTGCCCCAATACCCTTTGGCATGTTTCATCATCTTTTTTCTTCTCATGCGTGATGCTACATGATTGACCGACCTAGGCATAATATTAAAAATTTAAAAGTTAAGAAAAACCCAACACAGTTCGCCTGTGCAGGTAATCACGCTCGCACTATAAAAGTGAGGTGATATTTTGTCTCGGTGTTTGTTGAAGTTGGTAAAGCTATAGAATAACTAACTGTTAAACTATAAGCAATAACAGCATTAACGACATAATAACAAGCGTATTCTATCCATATCGCAGGATTTAATGAATGCGTCTCGATTTAATCTACGTTTTCTGCTTTTTGCTTTTTTAGTCAATAAGTGACCTTTGGAAGCTTTACGTCTTCTAACTTTTCCAGAACCAGTAATCGTGAAACGTTTCTTGGCACTAGAATGTGTTTTCATTTTAGGCATGACATCTATAAATTTAAATGAGGCGCAAAGGTAAGTAAGTTTAGGGGATTAACCAAGCTTTGTTTAGGATTGTTTGTATAACGGACTTTAGTCCGTTTTTATATTTTGCCTTTTGTGTTTAAATGAACGGACTAAAGTCCGTTTTACAGGCTATCGAACTACTATTAATTTCCCATTCTCCACCACCTTATTTCCTAACAACACCTCATAAAAACAAACTCCCTCTGCATACCCTGCCGTATTTAAAATTTGGCTACCATTGCCTTCTAATTTACTCTGATAAACTGCCCTGCCATTAGCCCCATACAATTTAAAAACAGCGGTTTTGCTACTAGGAATTTGGTAAGCCAAAACGGTTTGCTTACTAGCAGGATTGGGATTTATTTGCACTAAATTATTACGAGCATTTAATTTCTTTATCCCTACACCAAGGACTACAACTTCTTGCACCACAACACTCGTATCGTTGCAAACAACAAGGCTTAAAGTAACGAGCTTCAAGCGTCTCGCTTGATTTTGCTAGTTTTTTTTTACTACTATACTAGACCACATTGGGTTTTGTGCATTTTTCATAAGTTATTATTTACACATT
>JAHDBT010000582.1 GCA_020630215.1 Bacteroidota bacterium | reverse complement strand
TTGAAAAACAACGCGCTGATGAAAAAGCAAAATTAGTAGAGATTGAAAAACAACGTGTAGAAAATGCTATTTTAAAAATGCAAAAAATGGACTTATCTATTAAGGATATAGCAGAAAGTATGAGCATGAGTTTAGCAGAAGTGCAAGCGATTTTAGATAAATATAAGGATGCTCATTAGGCATAGTTGAAACTGGTATTTAGTAACTTATTAACCCTTAAAACCTGCGCTTCATAAAATTGTGCCTGTCCTAAATCTGGCGGAGTTTGTTCTTTGTGCCATTTAGCTAATCCTAAGTAATTTTGCTGTTGTACTTGCAAATAACCATACAATTCTGCCAAACTTAAACTGCGTTTGTAATGACTTAAAGCCACGTTAAACTCCCCTTGTAAATGATACATTTGTGCCATACTAAACAAAGCCTGTGCTTGTACAAAATGATTGCGACTTTGTTGTGCCAGTCGTAAACTACTAGCCAATTGCGGCAGGGCAGGCTCTAGTTGATGATGGTGTAAGAGGGCATTGCCAATATATAAAATGGCTTCTCCCATCTTGTTTTTATTTCGGAGTTTACGCCATAGAGAAAGGTTATAATTGAGGTAGGTAAAAGCTTTGTTGTAATCTTTTAATTGGGTGTAAATTCTGCCAAGTGTTAAAAAAGCGGTTGCCTCTTCAACAGGCTTGCGAAGTTGTTTGGCAAGCTGTAAACTTTGCATACACTTATCCATTGCTTCATCCAATTTCTCTTGAGCTAATAATGCGGTACTCCAATTATTAAGGCATTGAGCTTGTAATATTTGTAATTGATAATTGGTAGCCAATTTAAAGGCTTTAGTAAAATAGGGGAGGGCTGCATTATGGTAACCATACCTTGCCAATACCCATCCTGCACGATTGTATAAATGCGCTTTTGAATGAATGGCAGGCATTGTTTTAAAAGGGAAGTGTAAAGCTGCTAATAAGGTGAGTTTTGGTTGCGGCATAGTTTTGTTGTAACTTATAGTGTAGTAGAGGATTTTAGGAAAAAATTATAGAATGGGCTAAAGGTTTTAAACTAGCAATCGCTATGCTATTATAAGAAAGCAATAAAACAATTTAACCATATAGCCATGTAACCATACAGCAATTTACTTCCTTTTCCCCAATAAAAAGCGAATGTACAAATTAGTAAAAAAGAAGGAATTATTATCGCCTACTAAAATTGGAATCCTTGCCATTTTATAACCATCAAAAACAGCTTCATCATTATCCAGTTTAAATTTCTTTTCAATAAAAACGTATGCATTTACCATTGCCCCAACTTCAATAGCTTTTACAAATTCTTTATAACTTGCCCAATCAAAGTTAACCGCTAATTTAGCTTGTAAGCCAGGAGCAAGCTTTAAATCGTTCCAGCCAAAAGTAGGGCCAGAGGAACCATAAATCCAATCTTCATTTAAAAATAAGGCTTCATTTTCAATACTGTATTTTTCGTTGGTACGCACCAGTTCGCCATATTCATTAGTGCCGTGTATTAACTCTAAATAGTAGGGCTTTACCAATCCCAACGAAGGCCCACCAGCATAATAATACGATACATGCACCCCACTTCTACGAGCTTTTTCGCTAATAGTACGCATCGTACCCCAACTTACATTAAGGTTGTAAAAATTGTTGCGTTTGCCATAAACAAATCCCTTTGCAGCATCTCTACCACTTGCAAATAAGCTCTGTTGCCTAAACTCTTTAGGATGTTTTAATTCTAGTAATTCAATTTCTAAGACCTTTTTCTTGTAAATGTTCTTTATTTTTACAAAGTTTGCAGATAAACCCATACCATGCGTATGCAACTTAAAAGCCATCGTAAACTCTTTGCGATAAAGAATATCATCAGCCGTTAATTCTTCTGTGCTAGGTTTAGCAACCTGAGCATTGGAAAGAATAGGGAAGAGAGCGAGTAAGGAGATATATAGAAAATGCTTGTAAAGCAGGTTTAATACTTGCATATTTATGGATTAGATGGTACGAGTTTGTCTGCTTGAAAGACAAACCAATAATTTAAACACTAAATTTACTAAAAATATTACAAAATGACTAGCAAAATTGTTTACAATGGAGAATTACGGACAAATGCCACCCATTTAAAGTCGGGCGAGCAAATAATTACGGATGCTCCAACAGATAATCATGGCAAAGGAGAAGCTTTTTCGCCTACCGACTTAGTTGCCACGGCTTTAGGAAGTTGCATGATTAGCATTATGGGTATTGTTGCCAATCGCCATCAAATTAATGTAGATGGTACAACTGCAAATATTACTAAAGTAATGGCCTCCAATCCACGACGAATTGCAGAGGTACATGTAGAAGTAACTATGCCCAACCATACTATCTATAACGAAAAAGAACGCCTTTTGTTAGAAAAAGCCGCAAAAACCTGTCCAGTTGCCCAAAGTCTGCATCCTGATTTAAAACAGGTAATACATTTTATTTATACCTAATCCCTAGGGTTCAAAGGTGTTTGATTAAACTATTCACCTAAAAGCTTAGTCAAAATCAACAGATGTCGTGTGCAAGTTTTACGGCAAAAATGCTTAACTTTGAGTACTGTCTATTCTTTGGTGTGTGCTATAAATAACAATTGAGGTATTGGTAGTTTTAAGTTTTTTTAACAAAAAACGCCTTTTTTAACTTGTAAATCAAATTGTTAGGTATACCCATTTTTTTCGACACTAAGCTCAACAACATGTTTTGTTCCTGCTGTTTTACGAAGAGTGTTTTGTTTGTTTTTTAGGAGAATAACCAATAATACCCTTTAAAAAACGTTATAGAATTGATTTTAGGCCGCTTTTAATTATCACAAATAAGTCATAAAACACTTAGGGGCAGCATAAAATAATCCATTAACAATTTTATCCATATTCATCTAATACTATCTCTGTAATGACTAGAAAGAAAACTTTGTTGTCATTGCATAATTTGAACTTGAAAAGTAATTGAAATAAGGTTTCCCAATATTCTTAATACCTCTCTATAATTAAATTTATTAGGTAAATTGTTTCAAGATTGAAGTGCGAAAATGTACTACTCCAAATTACTCACAAATTATCTCACTAAAGGATAATTATTAAGAAATTAGACGGTTTGTTTATTGCTTATAGTTATTCTTACAAAGACCAGATGAAAATGAAAATAGCGAAACATCATCGGAAAATGCGTCTAGCATTATTGTCTTTTATCCTTGCGCTTATTAGTTTTGCCTCTTTGCAAGCCCAAGATTCGTATGCCATTTTAGGTAAATGGATCAATAGCGCAGAAGACATGGCCATGGACATTTTCCAAGAAGGCGATACTTTTTATGGTAAGGTTGTTTGGTTAAAAAATGAAGGAAAGGTAGAAGGAGATGCCGAAGAACTAAACATGAAAAACAGTTCTAAACTCGATACGGAAGTATTAAAAGAATGCGCTTTTAATAAAGCCGATAAAGCATGGCAAAGCAGCAGTTTTTATGATATTGTTGCAGATAAAACTTATAGCTGCAAAATTTCTTTAAATGAAGATGGTTCCTTGTCTATTGTGAAATACTATATGTTCTCTCTACTAAATAGTACCGACACCTGGAAACGCCCAGGACAGGAACATGCTGTATTCCAAAACCCTTAACCAAGCTTGCATAAATCAAGTGGCTTGATAAGTAGATTTTTTTAAAACTTCCTAAAAAAAATTTGCTACATTCAAGAATGTATGCTATCTTTCGCCCATCAAAACAAACAATCAACAATGATTCAGTACAACGTATATAATAGCTTCTTTTATTTTTATTTTATGGAATCCCAACCGTAAGATCTGGTAGCTATTTGCACGTTTCAAAAAAATATTAAACATTTGAAGCCCCGATCGAGAATCGGGGCTTTTTTTTTGTGGTATAAGGAAGGTATGGGGTACTAGGAGAAGGTGGTACTGCTGCTTATCCATAAGGCTAGGAAGTCAAAAAAACGACCAACTAACTAAATACTAACACGATGAGCGAAGCGAAATCGTCCAGGTACCAATTACTAAATACCAACTACGAACTACTAAAAACACAAATATGAAAGTAGCCATACAAGGCATTAGAGGTTCATTTCATGAAATAGCCGCATTTAAATTTTTTGGCGAACGGGAAATCATCGAATCGG
>JAHDBT010000581.1:1461-4154 GCA_020630215.1 Bacteroidota bacterium | reverse complement strand
TTATTTATTCTCCGTCCCTAAAGGCATGTATTTCTTTTATATACTCCAATGCAAATGGTTTTTGTTTTTTTCTGACCACAGAGTGGTCAAAGTATGTTAACCCAATAGTAATAAAACAACACGACCCCAGCGGGGTCGCACCTTTTCCATAATGGGAATAGTAAATGAGGTAAAATAAACGCCCTCGCATCACTATCAAAAATAGTACATGAACTTACCATCAAAATTAATAGAAGATACCGTTAAGGAATTTAGTAAACTGCCTGGTATCGGAAAAAAAACGGCATTGCGATTAGCCCTACACTTATTAAAACAAGATGTAAAAGCCGTAGAAGCGTTTGGCAATACCGTTGTTAAAATGCGAACGGATGTGCGCTTTTGTAAATCGTGTAACAATGTTGCCGACCAAGAATTGTGTAGTATATGTGCAAGTGCGGCACGCAATAAACAAGTGGTTTGTGTGGTAGAAGGAATGCGAGATGTAATAGCCATCGAAAACACAAATCAGTATACGGGCGTGTATCATGTGCTAGGCGGTGTTATTTCTCCTTTGGATGGTATTGGTCCCGATAATTTGCATATAGAGGGTTTAGTAGATAAGGTAAAAAGTGGCGCAGTACAAGAACTCATTATGGCCCTTAATCCTACAATGGAAGGAGATACAACTATTTTTTATATCTCTAAACAATTACAAGGCACTAAAGTAAAAATAACTTCTATTGCAAGAGGGGTTGCCTTTGGCGGCGAATTAGAATACGTAGACGAACTCACCCTTGCCCGTTCTATTGCTACCCGTATGCCCTACGAAAATTATTTAATGAATCGGTAATTGTTAGCTCACTAAAATAGAACCGCTATTTTTTATTCCTAGCTAAAAATCTACCATCCTAAACTCCAATTTCCTACTCTAATTAATTAATCATTAGTTTTTGATTTAAACACCACTACTTAAAATAACCAACTCTCTTACTAATCTTGCACACAAATGTGTACTAAAAAGTTTCCACTAAACTAAACACTTCTTATTTTTTATAAAAACAGTAGCAAAAAAGCATTTATTTTTTCCTAAAAAAAACCATAAATTATTTTCTCCATTTTTTAATTCAATTCTTGTTTTTTTCCTTCTTAATGGCGCGCGCGCTTTAATTTTCATTTATTTATTTTAGCCTATTTTTTAACAAAAAAACTAGGCAAGCTTACCCCCTCTTGTAACCTTTTATAAACCTAAGCGTAGGAGCTTTATTTTTAACTTATCTGGTTTTAAATGAAACTCCTAAACATTTAAATTTAATTAACTTACAATAATTTAAATTTTAAAAAGTTAAAATATTTTTTATGCATCTGTAATTAAGTTAAATAAAAAAGAATACATTACTGCCTTGTTTTCATGCTAAAAGAAAGAAATTAAAGTTCTTAAAAGCTTGCATTTCCTAATTGTCAAGCTTTTAAAAATTGATTTTACTGTTGCCATTTGTTATTAAGCTATGGCATGTTGTTTGAACATTACCTACCCGATTGCAATTATTCAAGCTTTGTGACTGTGTTTTTTTTTAAGAGTCTTTTAGATGATTTTAAATTTTTAACCGCACTCTAAAATACACAGGAGTAAAAACACCCTCTATCATGAAAAACAGTGTAGTATCACTTTTGACACTGTGTTCGCTTTTATTTTGCTTTAGCACTATTACAATGGCAAATTCTGAAAGCGATTACACATATCAAAAAGACCGTAAGTTTAGCCACATTAATCAATTAAATGGACAAGTATTTATTCCACAAGAAGTGGAAGAAGGTAGAAGCGAACGAAAAAAAGTAGCCCCTGGAGCTGTTAAAGTATCTATAGCTCCCGAGATGGTTTTCTTTGAAGGTATTGAAGGTTTAGGCGCAATGAATATTGTAGCTAAAAACAATACGCCGCTAGGTTTTGAGTTTCGTTTGGTAGACCGCCGAGGAGTTGAATTTCCTAAATTTAAAGTGATATTAGATAAGCACAATTTTGTGCAACTTATTTATTTTCACTCTAAAAAATATGGCGAATATACTTTTTTTCTACCTAAAAAAACCAAAGCACAATTACAAAAAGAGGCCAATTACTTTACTCGTCAGGATGACTTTACGGTAAAAGTATATAATGATTTAGTAGGCAAAGCAATTACGCCTTATACTCGTATTAATAATGTAAATAACAAATTTGATGTAGAAGAAAAGATTCCGATGGTAGAAGCTTTTAACATTAAATTTAAAGAAGACAAAGTGGTATTTAATATGGGTAAATCAGCAACGGTATACGATATTAAAAAAGTAAAAATTAATACTGTAGAAGAAAAAATAGAAGGCAAACCTTATCCGCTAGTATATGATTTAGTAGAAATAAGGATGAAAGAAAAAGGTAAAAAAATGGTGCTTAAATTGAGTGAAGATAGAGAACCATTAAATATTACCTTTAGTAATGCTCACTACTTTTTAATGAAAAGACGAGGCAATAAAAATGCCAACAAAAATAGCAATGCATCAGCAGTAAACCAAACAAAGTAAAGCTGTTGCTACAATACAATCAGGTAAATAGGGTAATTATACGTATAGCGGGTAGTTCTTTTTAGAAGGGCTACCCCTTTACTATTTTAAATGGTTCGGGTTGAATGGTTTTGTGTTGAATGGTTAAATGGTTTTATGCTGAATGGTTAAATGGTTTT
>JAHDBT010000581.1:0-1361 GCA_020630215.1 Bacteroidota bacterium | reverse complement strand
AATGGTTTTGTGTTGAATGGTTAAATGGTTTTATGCTGAATGGTTAAATGGTTTTATGTTGAATGGTTAAATGGTTTTGTGTTGAATGGTTAAATGGTTTTGTGTTGAATGGTTAAATGGTTTTGTGCTGAATGGTTTATAATTACTCCTCTGTTGTTTTTAATTTTTCTTCAAAAAATATTTTTTCTTCCTTTAAATTTAAGTGTGGGTATTGTGTTTGTAATTGGGTAACCTGTAGCAGTTGTTGTTGTAAAAACTGCAGGTATTGCTCACGCTTAGGCTGTCGAGGTCGGTGTTGCATGGCTTGTTGTATTTTGGCTATTTGTTTTTGTAGCGAATGAGTCGCCTCGTCTATCCATGTATTTTGAAATTGCTGCCAAATGTAGGCAATTGCGGTACTGCTAGGATGCAACATGTCTTTTTCATAGAACCGATAATCTCGTAAATCATCCATCATTATTTCGTAGGCAGGAAAATAGTTGGTGTTATTAAACTGACTGCACAACTCATGTATGGCTACTAGTAAACTGGCTTTGCTCACCTGATTATCTACCGCCCCATTTTTCCAATGGCGAATAGGACTTAAAGTAAATAGTATTTGTATTGTTGGATTAACCTCCTGTATCGCTTCTATCGTGCTTCCCAAATGTGCTACTATTTCTGGAACTAATAAGCGGCTATGGGTAAAATAACTAGCAGGCATTTTATGGCAATTGGCCACCAATTCCTTATTTTTTTGTTGTTTATAAACAAAAGCAGTTCCTAGGGTTAACACCAAATAGTTGGCTTGCTGTAATTGGCGGCAAGCACTAGTAAATTCTTTATTAATAGCTGCTAAACACTCCGTAGCATTGGGTCTGCTAAATCTTCCATGATGAGCAAAACTCAGCCATAAACCTTCCTTTTCGTAATAGTATAAATCTTTTTGGGTAAATAACTCTTGGGCAAGTAGCCTGTTTAGGCTGTTGCTAATAGATAAAGGATTGTACAAAATACCATAAGGATTTATCTGCACATCGAACTTGGCATTTTGTAATAAGCGGCCTATATTTTCGGTAAAGCAAGAACCTAGCATTAATAACTTATGCTCGTAATTTATTGGCTTGGGTGCTTTAGGTATTTCTATAATGGTACGAAACGACATGATTGTATAATTGATTACGAGTATTTTTTAACAAAGATGAGAAAAGATTTTAGTTTCGAGGGATTTAGGGACAGATAAAATAACTTACACAGAAAATTTATTTTAGATTCAAAAAAAACTATCTTTGAGCTTAACCTCCTCCTCCCTTTATCTAAAAAATAATCTAGTGGCTCAAAACTTAAGTTTCTGATGATTAAGTCGCCGTATTTTTTTTCTG
>JAHDBT010000580.1 GCA_020630215.1 Bacteroidota bacterium | reverse complement strand
TAATTATAAGCATTTCAATTTAGGCAAATCAAACTAATAAATTAAACATCTTGACTTCATCTTTTTCCGTTATACGTCGTTGCAAATACTCGCTATTGCTGTGTTTTGCGCCTAGTCTAACAAAAAAATATTTCCTCAAAATATCTACTTTATTAATTTGAAATGCCTTATTCTATCTATAAAAACGCCATTATTCCCCCCCAAAAAACTACACTAAGTCCTTCGGCATTCTAAATTTTTCGATAAAAAAGCTGCCAATAATAGTACTGTATCCTTGACCAAATAATTTCCAATAATAACGCCCTGGACGCAGCATATTGGTTCTACAAATAAACTTTTGAGTTTCGGCAGCTATTTCATGTCGCATTACTGCATCCTCCTCATTGTTTTCGATAACAAGTGTTAAAGCAGTATTAATTTTTTGCTGAAGTTTTAAAATAAACTCATACGTACAATCGGCTCCATTTTTAGGATTTAATACGGTTAAGTCGCCACTACTTCTTGTAGGACTCAACACCTCCTCATAGTCTTCTACTATCTCAAACATGGCCATCAATTCGTCTAAGCTATAAGTCTTTTCCGCTTTTTTTAAAGCATTTTCAGCAATTGCTTTTAAGTTTTTAGCAAAGGCATTATAAGCCTGGTTTTCTAGTGCTCCTTGTACATGCTGATGCGCTAAAACCTCCTGGTAAAAAGTTTTATCGTCTTGTAATCGCTGCTCAAAAACATACAAAGCATCTCCTGATAGCTTCCCCGCTAAGTATTGTTCTACCAATTTTAATTCATTGTCACTCATAGCCCCAATGCAGATTAATTTAAAATATAAAATATAAATTGTGTGCGATAAAACCGTCCCAGAATTTACCTATACAATTTATTTAAAAATGGATACATCTCTAATATTTCGTGGTAATGTTGACTTAACAATAAGCGTTGTTTGAGTTTTTCCTTGCACCTATTTAATTTTAAACGAGAACTACCCACCTTTATATCTAGCAGTTCGGCTATTTGCTGATGCGATTGCTCCTCTTCGTATTTTAAATGAATAATCTCTTGGCAATCTGCCGATAAACTTTTAAACAATTGCCTTACTAGTTCATTTATCTCCGATGTTTCCATTTCGTTATCAACCAAATCGGGCTTATTTTCTAGTAGCTCATCAATTTCGGCAAGCTTTTTCCGCTTTTGTAAAACACGCATCCAACTTTTATAAGCAATACTATAAATAAAAGTACTAAACTTACTGGTTAAAATAAAATTTGGTTTTTGGCAATATTTAAAAAAAGTAAGAAAACATTGTTGCATTAATTCTTTGGCATCCTCTTCGTTTCCTGAGTTATTGTATACCAGTTTACAAACCATCGGAAAAACATCCGAATAGAGTTTTTCTATTACCAAAGTATTATTACTTAAAAACGCCTGAATGATGTCTGTATGGGTGTTTCTTTGGGTCATATTTTTTTACACTTATTCATAAAAGAAAGAATGACAGTAGGGTTGATAAAGATCGCTATTTTTCTTTGCCAATTGAAAGCCAAGCAAAGATAACATTTAGTAAACAGAAAAAAAATTAAAAAAAGTTTCCAAAGCATGATAACATTTTTGGGATAAACCGAATAGATGGGCAGAAACAGTTGTTAAGGCTAACAACATTTGTTTTAAACATTAAATTTTTACCATGAAAAAACTTTTTTTCCTTCTTTCAATTTTCACCTTTTTATCAATTCAACACCTCCCAATTATGGCACAAGTTAATTACAACGGACCATTAAGAGTTCATGTCAATTCGTTTTATAACTATTTAGAGAAAGGCAAAAAAGACAAGAAATATTTTAAAAACTGCGAAAGCAAGGTTAAGTACTTACAAGGAAAAGATGCTAATTTAGCCGCACAATTACAAGCAGAACTCAATGCCGCAAAAGGTGCAAGTGCTCCCCCTAGCCCAACTCCTGCCAAAACAACTACTTCTACTGCTGTTAATACAAGCAATAATAGTGCAAAGACAGGTACTGGCGATCCGTTTGTTGATAAAGCAGTTAAATCGTTTTATGGACACCTAGAAAAATGCAAAATAAACGAAGCCAATTATAATAAATATAGAGATGATGCCGAACGTAAAATAAAGTATATAGCAGGAAAAGATGCTGCTAAAGCTGCTGAACTACAAGCGGAATATGATGTAGTAGCCGGTAAATGGGCAGCAGTAGCCGCCGATAATGCTGCTAATGCTAGTACGGTTCGTGCTTTTGATGGTAAATTTAAATTTTTAAAAGATAATACGCCTAGATCTAATTATTTTGATGACGAAGCAGATCAGATAAATAAGGATTTAGAAGCCCATATAGCTTTATATAAGGCTTGTGCGGATGAGATTGTAAACGATTATGCCGCACTATTAACAGAAGTTCAAGGGAAATTTATTGCTGGTGGAAGTAAAGCAGGTAGAGGCGGTATGATGATGATGGATAGAACCCCTATTTCTTATTATCCCCAATTTTATGGCGATTATATGCAACATACTTATTACGACAGAGATATTAGCGAGATTAAAACAAGCATGGCGGCTCTTAGCGGAAATGGACCAGAGATAGCTTACAACAAAATACTATCTATGGAAGCGATTTATTATGCCGTTAAAACTGTATATCCTTTTGAAGAATTATTTAAAACTCGCCACAAAGAATTAAGCGATTTATTAGCAGCTAGTGGTGGCCGTGTAAAAGCCAAAGCTCGCCTTGCCGAAAACGGCCAACGAGCTATTGAAAATCACCGCATGGAAAAAGCCCAAATGAAAGATGCAGCATTAGAACAAGCAGCCAATAATATTTTTAATGCCAACAAACCTAGCACTTTTGGTGAGCCTTTACGCACCAATCTTCTTTTCTTTGAATGGAATGTGCATAGAAATGAGTTGACAGGCATTCCAACTTACCGTGCAATGGTTGCCGATGTGGCCGCTAAAGATAGTAAAAACGGAAAAATTTATGTATACCGAATTATTATGCGCTCTAATCATGACGGCACAAGTTGGGGAAAAACCTATGGCTACAATGTACTCCCTGGCGGCTTAGAATTATTACCAGAAAATTTACATAAATAATACTTTTTTATAGCAAACTTTTCCGTAGACCCTAAGAAACCCTAAATTAAAAACCTTTAAGCCTAAACCTTATTTACCAATAAAAATATTTTATTTATTACTTAACCAATTATAAAAATTATTTATCATGAAAAATTTATCTTTATTTTGTTTAGTAACTATTTCAGCCATTATTATGTCTTTTACCACACCTCCTGTAGGTAGCTATTTTGATGTGTATTTAGTTAATAAATGTTCTAGCGAAATAGATGTAAAAGTAAGAGCAAGCGGCTCGTCGAGCACCTTTGATTTAGATGCTGGTGAAAAAACCAAAGTATCTGTAAAGGATGGCTACGAAATTTATGTAGATGGCGATAAAGTGCACGAAATAGAAGAGGATGACAAAGGAGACGATATTGTAATTTGCGATTAATTTAATACGCTAATTTAAGTTTGAGAATTGAGATTTTGGTGCTTTAGGGATGGGTGTGTAGTAAAATACTAATTTGTTTATTCCCTATTTAATAGTTTATTATACTCCATCCCAAGTTCCAAAATTGCAATATAAAAATGTAATTATTAAAATACGAAGCGAAGAAGGTGAAAAGCCACACTAAAGATACAAAAATAACTATCAGACATTCAAAACAACACGCTTATTTTTTCATTTAGAATAATAATTGATGTTCATTCATAAATGACAAGTAAAGTAGTTGTTTTTTCGTAAAATGTATTGCTAATAGCTAAGTAACACATTTAGTAATAGATTAAAAATAAGGCGTTATGCTAGGATATTAGTATTTTTATTAAATAATTAATTACAGTATTGGGTGACTCTGTACTCTTAAATTATTTATAAAAAACTTACTTTCCATACAACAAGTTATAATTGGTCTATTCTATTGGTTAGTTATTGCTGTATTGTAGTGTGGCAATCCTTATAAAAAATAAAACTAGTACAACCACTAAAAATTTCAACCCTATTCCTATTTCTTATCATGAGGAATTACCTATTGAGGTGGCACTTTGAAAAAAGTGTCACTTTTTGTATTTATCTAAATACAAAATACGTACATT
>JAHDBT010000579.1 GCA_020630215.1 Bacteroidota bacterium | reverse complement strand
AGTGCAAAAGATCAAGTAGAAATGACGGATTTATTTTTTATGCGTTACTTAAAAGAGATAATCCCTTAATCCCTAGTAGCGCATCACATCAATTCCAATTACTTTTACATTGGGTTTGTAGATATCGAAATCATCGGTATTTACATTGCTGTCCATATTTCCATCTGGGTCGCTGTAAATGCCGCTTTGCGAAAGTTGCGATAGGTAATAATTAAAATCGGCATAGGTAATTACGCCATCGCCATTGTAATCGCCAGCAAATTGGGCAAAAATACCGTTGGCAACTTCAATCATTTGGTTAGGGCCTAATGCTTGGCTCATAGAGGTGCTAAAATCGTGTAAGTTAGGCACTACCAATGCGGTGCTACTCATGGTTGCTAGGTGATTTCTGGCACGTAAAGAAATCCAGTAGGTTTTATTGGGAATGAGGTTGTAAAAATCTACGCCTGTTGTTCCGTCTGTATCTACTACCTCGCCATTGCTTTTTAAGAAAGCGGCTCTTTGCTCTATAATTTGGCTGCTATCGGCGGCGGCACGGACTTCTACTAGCACCCAGTCTACTACATCCGTAGGAATATCCGCGGGGGCAGCTAGGCTTTCTGGTCCTGGGTAGCTCCACGGTGGGCGGTTAAATGGTTGGCTTAATGGCAATAGGTTATTGGTTTGCAGGGTTGTTGTCATGCTATTAGCAAGGGTATCGTATACGCCTTCCAAAAATGCTTTTAGGCGAACATTTACATTTGGCGCAGGCGGCAAACTAGGAGCTAAAGGTGGCTGCGGATTAAGTGCTTCCGAAGGTGTAGGACTTTCTGTTAAGCGGTTGGCTCCATCATTGGTATAAAAGGCTTTTCCAAAACTATCCGAATAATCAATGCTAGTAACGGTAGGCACATAATACCAATTGGCTTGCGCTCTGCCCTCTACCAAATCTAAAATAATAAATCCTTTTTGGGCCAAATCTACATACTTAATGTGTGGATTTAATAGCTGTACAAGGCTTTCTCCTATAGAAATAGGGAAGCTTAAAGAGGTAACACTAGAGGTTACAAACTCTACTGCCCTAGAACCAGCGCCCGTATCACCATTATAACCTCCATTAGGCACATCGTTTGCCCAAGAGGTATGAATATCGCCTGTTAAAACCACTACGTTTCCAATGCCCGTAATGTGGGTTAATAAATTACTGCGTTCTATTCGGTAACCATCCCATTGGTCGGGATTTAAACTAGCACCAAATGCTTCCAAAGGAGCCATCATTACTTGCTGCGCCAACACTTTCCATTTAGCAGTCGAGTTGGTTAAGCCAGTAGTCAGCCAATCGTATTGTTCTTGTCCTAACAAAGTACGGTCTGGGTTATCTACTTCCGAATCGAGGGTGGTGGAGGTTTGTTCTTCTCTTCCTTCTAGGCGCGTATCTAAAATAAAGATGTCGGCTAAATCGCCATAACTTGCGTAGCGGTAAATGCGTTCTTCATCTGTTGGGTCGGGTCGACGCAAAGGCATCCATTCGTTATAAGCATGAATTCCTGCCGATTTACGGTCGAACCAATCTCCTTCCCCACTGTCATGATTACTTGCTCCACCATACCACGAATCGTTAGCGGTTTCATGGTCATCCCAAGTGGTCATGAAAGGGAAATTTTGGTGTAGTAAGCGCAAATCAGGATCGAGTTTATAGGTCGCATGTCGTAGGCGATAATCGTCGAGCGTTAAAATTTCGTTGGCAGGTTCTGCTGGGCGTTCATTGCCAAATTCGCCATTTCCATACTCGTAAATATAATCGCCTAGGTGAATCACCGCATCAACATCATTGTGTTCGGCAATTTGGTGGTAGACGTTAAAATAACCGTGTTCAAAATTAGAACAAGATACAACCGCAAAGCGCAAGTTATCAACAGGTCCGTCAGGTGCAGTTTTAGTACGTCCAATTAAGGAGTATTTTCCTAGTGCAAAAAAGCGGTAATAATAATGCGTATATGGTTGTAAACCCGTTACATCCGTTTTAAACGTAAAATCACGACTCGCATCTGTGCTATCACATCCAAAAGCTACAATATCTTGAAATAAAGTATCGAGTGCTACTTGCCATTGAATAGCTACAGATTGCGTAGGATCAGTAGGCGTAGGACGAGTCCAAATCATTACCGCATTCGCCGTAGGATCGCCAGAAGCGACCCCATGAAAAAACGGTTCGAGGGTAGGGTCGGGATCAATAGGCATTAATCGACTTGCAACAACTCCTTCTTCAAGTTGTTTTTCCTGTGCCTTCCATGTTGGTTGAGTGTGTTTTTCTTGTGCCTGTAACGTTAGTTGAGTATATGAGATGATACACAACAACAATAGGTTAAAGAATCCTTTTTTCATAATATTATTTAATTTTACAATATAACTATTTGTTTATTTCTACAAAAATATTGATTTAAGACCTAATTGTTAAGAATTAACTGGTAAAATGTCTGTTATTGTTTAAATTTAGTAAATAAGGGTAGATAAAGTACACCTTTTAGGCTGCCTATTTTCCTAAAAAAAACAGGTAAGACTAGTTGGCAGGAAAAAAGTGCTTAACGAGCATATGTTTTATGCCCTAAAAGACTCTTCTGAGGTATAAAACCAGCAAGCAATTGCAATTTTTTTTGTTTTTTTCCAAAATCCTCTCTATCTTGCCGTGTGTATTTGACTATTTATTGAGCAGCAGGCCTTTTAAGTCCTAATAATCAATTAATTAAGCACTTATAAAGTAAAAACAAACAAACAGTTATATAGGGTCAAGAACACTCAATTATAGTCCATTTTACCCCTAAACTCTAAACCGCCCCTGTTATTCTATTAATAACTAGGGACTGTTTTTGCAATTCAGTTGCACATAC
The DNA here is from genome assembly GCA_020630215.1 of Bacteroidota bacterium. GTDB lineage: Bacteria > Bacteroidota > Bacteroidia > Chitinophagales > UBA2359 > JAHDBT01. The sequence goes on along the minus strand of JAHDBT010000579.1, from coordinate 1,290 downwards.
ATGGCAAAAAAACGCATAAAACCTAAAAAAAGGGTTACGATCACTAGTACGGAGCATGAACCTATTGAGGCTTCTGACAAAGTGCAGATAAATTTCCAGCAGGTATTTTACAAGGATTTATCCTCCTCTTTACCAGCGCTTTATCAGCAGCTTCAGGCCAAAGATGTGCAAATTCAGCAACTCAATAATACGATTACGTCTTTAATAGAGAAAAATAATGAGCTGCAACAAAAAATGCTTTCGCCCGAAACCATTGAATTGTATAGGCTAGATGCCAATAATGGCGGTGAAATTCCTCCTCCTAATAATAACAACAATAATAGCGATTGGTCGCAGTTTGGACCTAAACCATTCTTACTTTTATTAACCCTTATCATTTTTATGGTGTTTGGCTTAAAAGCATTCGATCATTACGCTAAAAATCCTTATAGCGAAACTTTTGCACAAATTAGCGACTACCAAAACCAAAATAACCACGAGCTAATTACCAAATACGAAGGGCAAATACTGGCTTTAAACGAACAAAAAGAGGAGAAAGTAAAAGAAGCCAAAGAATTAACTTATACCATAGATACTTTATCGAGTGCCGTATCTATGCTAACAACTCGCCTTAATAAAGAAGGCAAAAAATCGGAAACGATTGATGCCCTCACTAAGCAACTAGAAAAGAAAGATGTATCGTTACGAAGTTTGGAAGGCTCTATAGATTCGGTGAAACGCCTGCACAAAGCTCAGTTGGCAATGACGCAAGAACTAAATGATAAAACCAAACTCCTAGAAGCAATTAACGATATTAACCACGCCTCGGTTGGTGAAGAACGCCAAAACTCTAGTAATAACATTATTTACTTGCTTATTATGGCACTGATGGTTGCGGTTGTTTTTATGGCCTTAAGTAGGCGGCCGTAGATTTTTGAGGTTTGATTTTTGAAATGTGATTTTTGATTTTTTTTATATGCTGACGCTAGGAAGGGAATTCATTGAAAATTTAGAATCGAGGATTTAGGATTTAAAATTTATTTTCCTGCTGGCGAGAGGAGGTTTGATTTTTGAAATGTGATTTTTGATTTTTTTTATATGCTGACGCTAGGAAGGGAATTCATTGAAAATTTAGAATCGAGGATTTAGGATTTAAAATTTATTTTCCTGCTGGCGAGAGGAGGTTTGATTTTTGAAAATTGTGATTTAGTGATTGGATTTTTTATACCCTAGCGATTGCTCCCACAATCATCCAGCCTATTTAGTGCCTGACCGAAAACTAATTGTGCGGCAAAATGAGGTTTTGAGTGA
>JAHDBT010000043.1 GCA_020630215.1 Bacteroidota bacterium | reverse complement strand
ATCAAACATCAACTTTTGTTTTCTTATAATAGAACTTTGATGTTTGATCACCTTTTGAGTTTTAAAGGTTACAATCTCATTTAATACATGTTTTCCCTCAAAAATGAAATAGCTTTCAAATTCCCCGTTTCCGCAACGTTTCCGCTTTACATCCACATCATAGAAGCAGGAGAGGTATTTTTTTATATTTGCGCTTGTAAGGTGTTCTTTTAAGCCTCTGACGTTAATATCTTTTACTAGCGTCAATACATCATCTTTTAATAATCTGTTGTCCTCTGCACCCTCTATTGCTTTATCAACTGCATTTATTATTGCTTGGTCAAACTGTGCAATCTCAAAATTTAAATAGTTTTGGTGGTTGGCTTCGACTTCATTGTTCAGCGATTCCAAAAGAGTAAGCTTTGCGAGTTGTTTGTAGTGGTGGCCGTAATGGTAGCGGCTTTTAAAAATCATTCTGATAATTTCGCTTTCTTCTATCGTGTTATTAAAATCAAGTTTAAATTTAAAGTACCTGTTTAGGTAGGTTTCAACCTCTGGCAAGTGATTAATCACTAAGGGAGTGTATTTGGTGTAAAAGTCTAAAAATTCATCCCGTACCGCCTTGCTACTTTCAAAAGTTTTATCATTGATTCGAGTAGCAGCATTTTTTAATGTGTGCTTTAGTGTATCGCTTTGGGTTTCTTTGTAGGCGCAAAAGATTAGGCTATCAAAATTATTTGTAAATAGCTCCCTTATCGTTTCTGCTGCTGCTGCTGTTGCCTCCGCTTGCCCTTCCTTAATTTCTTCAAAATTTGCCGCCTCCGCTGCTGTGTCAATAGTGGTGCTTTCTCCCTCTATTAGTACGTTAGCGTTGGGTAGTTCCTTCATTAGTTCAATAAACTTGCTGTTTGATGTACTCCTAATAATTTGCTGTTGCTGTCTGTATAGTAGTTTTGGTTCGTCCACAAAGTACCCTCTATCCTTATCAAAAGCTATGCACTTTAGCAAGGCATTGTTGATGTTATCTGGCGTTCGTTTTAGTTCGACTTTAGCGCATGACAGCTTGTAGAGTTTTGTTTGCGCTGCACAAATTTCTGTTAAGTAGTCCTTTTCTTTTTCAAATCGCTTTTTACTAAATTTTACCTGTGTCGGTTCCTCCTGTTGTTCCTTGAAAAATACATATATATCAATACTTTCGTATTCTCTAGGACGTGCTATACTTTGCTGAAAATTGATAAAATCCCGCCCGTCTTTAGCTAGGTAAAAAATATCAATACCCTTTGTTAAAATACTAATTCCTAATGCGAGTTTTCGAGTAGTGATAATAAAATTTGTGTCCTCTGGAATTTCGTTTGATTGAATGATTGAATTGATAACAGGGCAGCCATTTAAAATGCTCTTAGGCAATTTATTATGTACCGCCACGGCTTTCGCTCCTGTTGCGTTTAGTGCCTCTACGGTTGCATTTATAAGCCTTACGCTATCAACAAAGATAATAGCTTGGTACTTGCTGTTTGCTTGATATTTCTCTTTAGACTTCTTAATTACTTGTGCAATTGGGTTGGATGTGCAAAAGTTGACAGTAATGTTTAAACGTGGATTTATGGCCCTTGTGCATTCTATCTTTTTGAACCCGTACACCTCCGTAAAAACAGCCTCCAATGGTGTTGCAGTAAAGCCAATTAATTTTTTAACCTCTTTAAAATATTCGTTTAGGTGTGCAATGTTTTGATAAGCACTATTTACAATTTCTTGCAGCTCATCAACTATCAAAATTACATTATCTAAATTGCCGTTTTTCTCTTTTAGCCTTCTTAGCAATTCGCTTGCCTGCTTATAGGTGCATAAGTATTGACCCTTGTACAAATCGACGCTTTTTGCACTTTCGTAACCTTCACCGCCTACAATTGCCGTAAAACCTTCAAAGCTATTTGCAAACTCTTTGGTAAGGATTCCTAATGGCGCAATCATTATTTTTATACAGGTAGGAAATAATTCGTTTAAGCTAGGTACTAGGTGTTTATTACATGCGTAACTTTTGCCGCTGCCCGTGGGAGCATGAAAATAAAAATTGCCTGCTTCCTTTAAAAATCGGTTGATTGTTTCGGCTCTATCGTCGTTAAAGCATTCCGAAAGGTATTTATCAAAATCTAAAAAAGCGGTTTGCTTGGTCGATTTCTCAAAACAGCGTCTTACTTTCTCCCTTGATAGCTGCGATTGCATAGAGTGCTTAACAATGTGCTTGCCTCCGCAACTACTTTTTAACTCGCTTATTAATTGGTCACGCTCTGACGCATTTACACCGTGCAAAAGGTCGTCTATTCCCTTTAGCGTTTTACTGGTTGTATATGCATAGACATGTTTTATGCCGTGCTTTCTAGCTTCTACATTAAAGCGATTTGTAGACCGTTTAAAATCCTTTTTCCGTTTTGTTTTAGGTTGGTTGGTTTCGTGGTCGTAGTTGTCGAAATTATCACTATCATGTAATTGTATTAGTGTGGTTGGGTTGTACTCATTTATAAACTCAATAAGTTCTGGTAAAAAAGTAGTCGAAGCTGTAAAAAACTTAGCATCTTTATTTATTAACCCCTCCCCTTTAAGCTTCTTAAACTCTGCTTTTGTATGTCCGTCCTTATTTAGCGATAATGTGGCCCCCTCGATACCCCCTAAACCAATGGCAGGAATACCAGCTAAACATAAAGCAAGTGCTTTAAATTCCCCCTCTACGACATAGACAATATCAAAGCTATCAATATTAAAAAGCCTAGTTTCTGGATTAATGAAAATATAGTAAAACGGGGTAAAGTAAATTTTTGAACCCGATCCCTTATCGCTTATATATTTAGGCTTGTTTGGTTTTGGGTTTTTTATTCTTTTACGGGTGAATATTTCTAAAGCATCGTTTTTGATATAGGTTTGCTTCTTACCATCGAAACCAATATAATTAAATACAATGTTATCGAAATAATCAGACGAATATAAAAGCTTTGCTAGTTGGTCGCTTAGTTCTGGAAATGCATTTAAGCGAGTTTCTAAATAGGAAGGTTCTTTTTTTTCTGGTAGTGGGAGAGGTGGCAGTTTTTTAATATCTTCGACCTCATAGGTAAGTTCTATATTTACAGCACTTGCAACATACTTTAGTGCATCAATAAATTTTAGGCTCTGATGCTTCATTGCAAAGCCTACTGCACCACGGCCGCCAATATTACACTTGTGGCAATAGAAACTATTGCTACTGCTGTAAATTTCAAACTTATTTTTGGATTTTGATTTGCTCGAAGATGTGGCGCAAAATGGGCAGTTTCCTTTGTGGCCCTTAGATGTTGGCTTTAAGCGTATGGAGGTTTCACGCTCTATAAAGTTGGATAAGATGCAAGCCTCGTTTATGTTGGCTTGCGATTGTTCAACATCTATTGAACGGAACTTAATAACTATGTCGTTAGTTATATTTTTCGTATCTTTGTACGTGTTGGTCATTTGGTGCGAATTTGCACCGCTTTGAGAGGCAAGATTTAAACGTTTTATTTAAAAAAACTTGCAAATACGGAATGTATTACATAAATTTGCCTCGAAGCAACATAAGAAATTAATGCATGTCTAGCGCATTTCTTTGCTCCTCCTCGCCTGTTTTTGCCGCCAAGCTTAACAGGCTTTTTTTTGTCCACTAGTGAACGGAAAGAGTAAAGATTTTTTCTTTGTTAAAAAGCGATAATTATTAAATGTTTGTTAATTTCTCTCTTATAATCTCCGAAATAGAAACCCCTTTTTTAGCTGCCAATTCTGCCAACTTTTCATAAAGAGAGTTTTTCACTCGTAAATTAATGTGTTTGTTTTTCGTTTCCATTGGTGCAATGTTAATAATATTGTAATACAGTTCCTAATGTTTTAATGAATTTATTTTGCCTTAATGTATCATAGGAGCAATTACACATGGGTAATTTTGATTTTGTTATTTTCATTAGGTAACTATAGTTACCTAATGAAAACGTTTTAAAAACGCTTAAAAACGCAAATAGCAGCTTTTAGCAGCTTTTAGCAGCTTAAAGCTGCTAAAATAATTTGTTTTCTATCATTCCAACCTCCGCAACAATTCACAATAATAAGGCTTCCATTAGTAAAATACAAAAAGTGCAAGTCATGGCTTGACACTTTTTTTACAAAGATACTTCCTTAATCCATCTCCACGAAGGACGGCAACTAATGACAATGCAAATATAACTAGCTTCTGGCGTACTTGTAGGTATGGTTGCTTCATTTGCTTTTACAAAGATACCGCCTAAGTAATCACGGTACTAAGATAGTAGGAGCGAAACGACTTTAATTATTAAACAGGTCGTAAAACTCTAAGGATTCAATTTCTAAATTCGTGACCACGCTTTTAACTTGGTCAGCTTTGAGGGGGAAACCTTTCCGTAAATTGTCAATTGCCTGTACTGCTGTTTTGCCCCCTCCAAAAATAGGTAATGCTTTTACTCGCTTATCCTTCGTGAGCTTCAACAATGCCCCGTACAAATCATGCTCCTTTGTTAGGTTTGCATTTGAAAAATCACAATCCAAAATGTATGTAATAGTATCTTTTACCTCCGCTATTTGTTTTTTTAGGTTGTTTGCGTCCGTTTCCGACAATTGCCGCCTACCTGCTTTTACGCTCGATACAACATCTTTTAAATTGAACCCTGCATAGTTCCAGTATTTGAAGCTTAGAACCTTCATAAGCTCGCTTTGTATCTCCTTACTAGCTGCTTTGGTATTGGTGTGGTAGTTCGTCACCATATACCCACGCTTTAAGCTCCTACGTGCTGTTATGATAGTAAGCTTGTATTTGCTTGCAAGCTCTTTAGTAGTAAGTTGTAGTTCCTTTTTTGAGAGGGCAATTTTAGGCATTATGATTTATAATTAACTTAATCCGTTAAGTATGTAATAGTGCTATTCTTAACACTTTTTAAGCCGTTTATACATTTTTATAATTATACTTTTTGTCATCGTAAAAACTCAGCGAAAAGACTTTTTTTGTAAGTTCTTGATAATTAGCCTTTTGTGTTGATAAAAATCTTGGAGAGCTGCACCAAGTTATATTTTTATTTAATTCGTAACCGCTTTTAAATTTCGTGTTCTGTAATAATGATTTTAAAATCACTAAACAGGCTATTGACTTTAAACTGGACACTAGATAAATTAATGTTGAAACGCTTTGTAAATACGTTGTATGTGCTTACTGTGTCGTCTTTGCCCTGTTGCCTCAAAGCGTCACCGATGCGACCGCCCAAACGTAGAGTAATTTTTAAATCTTCTAAATACTGGAACACTTGTTTTTTATTGGTTCTGACTTCGACCTTGTTTGTATCAGTACGAAGGATAACAAACACTTTCCTTTTATAATTTTCGCCTAGTTCGTTTACCATTTTTTGCGCTTGCTTTCTGGATAACTATATTCTTATAATATAGCCGTCCATAGTTTTAAGAGATGCCGCCCAAAGTAGGACGGCACATTGTTTTATTTTGAAAAGTTAAGGGTAAAAGCTTCAAATACTTTTGCATTAATCGCTTTTGTGTTCCGTCTATCGTCATACACTTTTAACATAGATGTACTTTTGTGGCGGCTTAACTTTTGCGCTTGTAGTATGTCACCTCCTAAAGCGTCCAGTACGGTCGTAATATAGAAATGACGGAAACCGTGCATACTATTTTTAATATCAAGCTTACCGAAAATTAAAGCAAATTTCTTTTGTATGGCTCTATTAGTTAGCTGCTTATCCTGACCTTTCCATTTTCGACTAAATAAAGAACCTTCTTTTGCTCCCTTACAATCTAGCATAACGTTTAACGCCTCATTAGTGAGGGGGTGTAAATCAATCCTTACCAGTTCGTCACGTCCTTTGGCATTGACTAATACTGTCCCTTTTCTAAGGTCTACATTTTCTATTCGTAAGGTGCTAATTTCGTTTATCCGTAATCCTTGAAATGCACCTAAATAAAATATTGCTGCTAGTTCTGCCTTTTTACAATTGTTTTCTATTGAGTTGATGTAATTAGCAACCTTTGCCGCTTCATCAAGTGTTACACCGTCTTTTACTTTGTCATCGTCTTTTTTAATTCCTTTTATGCCTATCGTTATATCAGTAGGTAACAAGCCAAATTTATAAGCCTGTTTTAAAATCGCTCTGGCAGAATTGATGTAAGCTTGTTTAGTACTTGCTTTCCTGTTTACAATAGTTAGTACATAACGTTTGTAAAAAAGGAGCGTGTCAATGTTGATGCTATTGTTTGTTAAGTAGGTAATAAAATTAGTAGCATTTTGAGTATAGGTTTTTATACTTGCCTCGCTTGTATCTAATTTATTTAATAACACATCATAGTTATTAATGATAGCGTTTGTTATATCGTCTTTTTTAGATTCGATTTGTAAAGCTGGCGTATTTTCAAAAATTCTTAAACCGTTCATGATATTTACTATTTATTGCTATTAATTCCTAACAATAGCAAATATACAACAATAGTTTCGTTTAAATGCAATTATGCGAACTTTTTTATGCAAAGTGAATGTATTTTTTTTACCTTAACTGGTTGTGTAGTATGTTACATGTTTTTGTGTTTGTAGGCTGTTGGGGTCTTTGATGGTTGGGAGGAAGGCACTTTGTAACCGCCATACGTGCGACATTTGGACGCTGCATTGTACTTGGTAGGAAATAGCAGAACCATGGAAGCAATAAAAAAAATCACAGTACTATTTGTTTTTATTAAATTAAGGTTAGTTCATTTTACATTCATCTGTTAATTAGTGATATATGAAACGAAAATAAAAAAGGGTATACATTGGAATATGTATACCCTTTTTGCTCAAAATTTTGGTTTGATTATTACCAAAAAATATGCTATATTTTTGATAATGTTGACAGACAAAAAGCCCTTAGAACCATCACAAGTTCTAAAAACAGTATCTGTCTTACTAACTATTTTTCTTTCGATATTGAAGTTACGAGCTTCTATATCAACTGTAACATTAATAGCTATGATAATTATTGCAATAATTATAGCATTAGTATTACATGTTTTAGTTAGACAGATTGGCTAATTGCCAATTTTGAGATTTCACTCCCCCCTAATAGATTGGTACTATTAGGGGGTTTTTTATTTCTTATATTATATCAGTAGTAGCTAATGTAATAATTATTAACAAGAAATCCAAACTTTATCATTATTTTATTTGTATTTTATTTTTAAATATAAATTTTATAATTGCACATTCTACAAGATAAAACTACTTCTAAAGTACCTCCCCTATTCCCAACACCCCTAAAATGATAGGCGCAATTTACTTAGTAGGAAATAGCGGAACTTTCAGCACGTAAAAAGTGCAATTAAGAATCCTGTACAACTGCCTAAACCAAATAAAAAAGGCAAGCACAATTTAATGTACTTGCCTGCTTATTTAACATTAATAAGCCCCCTTTACCACAATCTTACAAATGACTGCTAAAGGATTACAGGATTACAAGCGTATAAGCATTTTAAATTATTCACCTTCATGCACTAACTTTGCTATAAGCTTACTTAATGTTAGTGCTGTCTTATTTTCTTTTGATGTAAAAAAAACATTGAGTGTATTATAATATACGGATAAATAATGAATTGTGCAATAATAAATGTAAAAAACATTTTTAGTTTACGACCTGTTTTAGTACCTCGATATGATAAGTATTAATTTGCCCGTACTTTGCATCATAAGCTTTCGTAATGGTTGTTGTAGGTGCTGCATTTGCTACTGTTTGTATGGCGGCTTATAACTAGGCAAGTACATCATTACAATGCACTTGCCCTGCCTGTCTAACATAATAGGATAAACAGTCCTATAAGTGTCAAACGACAGGCATTAGTTATTTAACTTCCTCGCTTTCATGCACTAACTTTGTCATAAGCTTACCTATTGCTTGTGCTGCCTCATTTTCTTTGGGTGTACCGTTTACAAGTCTATTATATGCATATATCAATGCAAATTTAGTTTCTTTTAATTCCGATTCCGTAAATACTACTTTTGTGCTTGACATTTTATTATTTTAAGTGATGAAAAAATTATACAATACTTAGTACTTTGTCTTCCTTACATTCTCGCATAAACTGCAAATAACTTTCGTAACTGTTGCGCTGCTTATAAATGCTCCATGCCTCACTAGCTGCAAGGTGTACCGCTTGCTGATTGACATTCTCAAAGTATTGGGCTATAGCAAAATGTGTGCTTTCGGTTGCTCGCTTTTTTTTGTTCTGTTTTATTAGGTCGCTGGCCACTTTCTGAAAGTCAGCAAAACGAAATTCAATGTTATCATTGCTTACATTCTCATACAACGTATTTAGCGTGTGTAGCTCCTTATTTAGCATCATTAGTACATAGTCTTGTGTGATGCCATTAGAAGGTGCTGCACTTGCTACTGTTAGCGTATCGTGTAGCTCGCTTAATGTCTGCATAGCTGTCTGTAATTGTTCGTTGTATTGTTTTGCCTGTTGCTTGTTCATGTTTTTGTTTTTCGGTTCAAAATCGGTTTAAAGTGTTTTTTTGCTTTTATGGTTAACGAGTTGTTTCTTCACAGTTAATAAAAAAAGGCAAGCACATAATTACTATGCACTTGCCTGCTGACATAACAAGCACTATCCACTTTTGGAAGGCTTCAAGGGCTTATCAGTGCTTTAGCATTTTATTTCACAACCTGTTTAAGTACCTCCAAATGATATGTATTAATAGCTCCATACTTTGCATCATAAGCTTTACCAATAGATTTGTTTAGGTTGCCGCTTAACTTGGTAGCAGCCATTCCCCACACTTTCGCCTTGTTCAATGGGCAGTCAATCCCATGTAAAGCACAGTACCCCGAAATTGAATAATAGTTTTCATCAATGCTTAATATTTTAGCCTCTAGGTCGCCTACATGATTTTTTAGTAGCTCTATTTCTTGGCTGTTGGTTTCTATGTTCTGACTGTTTGCCTCCGCTACATCTAACATAAGTCGGATGCTTTTAAAAATGTCAGCGGTTGGTGTTACCTGTATTTGAGTTTTCCCCGTGGTCAGTAGTTCGTGTATTCTATCATATACCCATAGTTCAAAATCTACTGATAACCAAGATGCAAATTTTAGGGCTAATTTTTCAGCCATCCAAGTACCTTGTAAATGTGCTGCACCTCCTCTAACTATCCTTATTACATTAGAATTTTCATTATTAATACTTTTTTCGACACGAATATTGTCGTATCGCTTTTCAAGTGCCAAAATAAAATCCTTTGTGCCTTGTGTCTTTAAAAAATCAGCCATCCTTTTTTTAGGGAATGCCTTTATCATTTGGGTAGCATTAATCATTTTTGCACCGTCTGTAAATTCAAACGTAATTGTAACCCCTTCATACTCGAATACTTTAATATTTGCCATTGTATTTTTTTTGATGTAAAGGTAAAAAAAGCGAGTGTAAAAACTGTACCGCTTTACACTCGCTAAACTTAAAAGATTCTTACTTGCTGAATATTTCCGTAAAATGCACCTCGATACGTTTTAAAAATTGCAAGTTGCCTACCATTAGGAATTTATTACTATTACCTAGCTTCTTTACTGGTATTCTAATTTGTTTTACTTTGCTATCATTCGTTTGTACTTCTATAATTATATCGTTACTCCTACTAAACCAAAGGGAGGGTAAAAGGGCTTGTACTATTCTTTGACGCTGTTTTTTGTTCCCAACTATCAACGGGTAAAACATCCACATTATACGCTCCAAATTGACGAAGCAATAAACGTAAAACGAAAAGAAACCAATTAATAAGCCTCCACAAAATAGCAGCAATACAGGCCAATAGTAACAAGCTCCTACCATGCCCCCTAATAGGACGAAGGATAACAGGTATTTTAATAATGCTCTTATCATGTTGGGTAAATTAAAGAGTGAACGAAAATAAAAATACACACTAGTAAGAGTAGGGATAAGCCGCACCAAAAGTAACCCATTGCAACAGCGGCCCCATGTTTCGCCATTAGCTTGTTATGTTCTTTTATGTCGGTTGGTGTCCATTGCACTACGGATGTAAGTTTGCTTAAAAATTTGATTCCTAAATTTGCGGTTTCTGTCAACTTATGCCCTAATATAATAGCGGCAATTATAGCCTTACCAGAATGTCCTATAAGCTCCCCCGTTCCTTCGCTTAGATTTTCGGGTATGCCTCCCAATCTATCCCAACCACTATAATACTTTGATTTCACGTTTATGTTCTTATTTACGCTAAGGCTATTAGTACCGCCTGTAACGAAATGCTCTTTTCTCTCTAAGCTGTTTGCTTGTGTGTTGGCTACTGCTGTACCGTCTACTGGTTGCGGTGTATCGTCTGTAAGTTGTTCGTAATCTGCAAACTCATTGCTATTAACTAGCTGTACTATATTGTTGTCGTTATTTTGCTTTATTATGTCCATTTTATAGCGTTTTTTATTGTTTTGAAATGATTAAATAGGGTAGGGGTTTAGTTTCTTGTAAACGCCCTGTTTACAAGTGTTTACGGTGTGTAAACAGGTGCTTTACATACTGTTTACATGGTGTTTACTTTAGTCCTGGCACCGACTTTAAACAGTACCATGTTTAAACGGTGTTTGATGCTTGTAAATAACCGTCCTGTACATAGTCTTTTCCTACCTTATTGTAAACCTTACAAACTCCTTTCGCCTTTTTCGTTACGCCTATTAATTGCAATGCTGCAATATTAAAACTAAGCGTTTGCCGTCCACTTACTGTTATTCCTGTACTATCATAGGCGGTACGTCCTTCGCTCCAAAAATCGGACGCTATGACGGTGTTTTTAATTTCGTTCTTAATATGCGTCCTTACATCGCTATCACTTAGATTTACTTTAGTTTGTCCGTTCGGTTTGTGCCACTCAAAAAAGCGTCTTACATCTTGCTTGCTTACAAATTGGTCACTTAAAAAAACATCTTCTTTTAAGGTGTCGCCCTCGCTTGGTTGCGGTGTCGTTGTGGTGGTTGGTTGACTTGTTTCTGGTTGGTCGCCCTCGCTTGGTGTGACTGTATTGGTAGGTGTCGCCCTCTTTGGCTCTTTGGTCGCCTCCGCTTGTTCATCGGTTGGGGTGCTGCTGTCTGGTGCTGCTGTTTTCGGTTCGGTTACGCTGTACGCTATCTTTTCAAAATTAAGTGATGAAACTGGTAATACAGGCATTAACGGTGTACCGCTTCTTAATCCTAATTTTACCGCCTCATTTTTTGTTAATGACTGGAGTAAATATACACGCCCTTGATAACGCACCAAATTACGATCAGATAGTGGTATTAAGTTAATGTGCTTATCTTCTGCCTTATCATACGCTAAGTGCATGTAGGAGGTAGTTAAAATTTCGGTTGGTGGTTTGGTTGAAAGCTCCGCTATTTTGCGAAAGTGTGGCGAAGGTGGCGGCCCATCGGTTGCGGTTGGTTCTTCCTCATATTCAGTAGTAAGTGCAAGGAATAGGCTTTTGAATGGTATTTGTGCTAATAATAGCACAGTGGATGCTGCTATAATGAAGTACAGTAAATTGTAATTAATCATGATACAATTATTTTACTAGCGAGTGCTAAAGAATTGTATCTTTGTCCTCGCTATTAGTTAATGATAGTTTGCCGTTATCGTGCTTGTTTTCAAGGCTGCACGTTAGCGGCTTTTTTTATTTTCGGGTCTACTGGTTAGCTCAATGCCTTTTTTAGTAACTGTGTAATGTAATTAGAGAACGAGCGGCCCTCGCTTGCTGCTTGTTTCTTTGCTTTTGCTTTTAAATCTTTCGGTATAGATACCGCTGTCGTTTCTGTTTTTGTCTTTGACATTTTGATAACTTTTAGTGATAAAAAATATGTTACTTCCTAATAGGGTGCAATATAGGCTAAATTTATCACTTTTGGTTTATTTAGTCACCTAATTACATAAGTTTAAGATTACGTAATTTTGTAGTCCTGTAAATATGTAGGTACGTAATTAGTTGTATTTTGCGGAATGGCAGCAATAACAATAGTCGTATTTTCGCTCAAAGGTGGCAGCGGAAAAACAGTAACAGCACTAAGTTTATATAGTGCCTTCGTGCAAAAAGGAGTTTCAAAAGTTGCACTCTTAGACATGGATAAGCAGCAAAGTTTGCTAAACCTAAATACTAACTTTCCTGAACTCAATTTAAAGGTTTATGAAGCGAGTAAGGCAAGGGAAGCAATAAAGGACAATACATTGCTAATCGTTGACACACCGCCTTATTACGATGCAAACACAATCGAAATTTTAAAAGCTAGTAATATAATCGTCTTAACCTGTAAACCTTACATTGTTGATGCGTTGCGGCTCAAAGATGCCATACAGGTTATCCAACAAAATAAGCTCGAATCAAAAACACGAATTTTGATAACTCAATTAATGACTGGCAGTAAGTACGGAAATGATGTAAAGGGTATAATTTCGGGCTATGGCATAGAGGTATTAAACACCTCCTTAAACCATCGCATTTCCTACGCTAAAAGTGTGGCTAAGAATATTTATAAGCTAGGCGATAAAAAAGCAGTTACGGAGGTGGAAAATTTATCCAACGAAATTTATACTATTATTACACTTCCTAAATAGATAAACCAATAATTAAATAACTAGATAATGGCTAAAAAGAAAAAAGGAATTGACGCAACTTTGCAAAATTTAGCGGAGGCACAAAACACATCTTTAGACGTTCCAGTAAGCAAAGATACTGGCGAAGGTGACAAAGGAATTAAACGCCCGAACATGGGCCGCCCCTCCCATCTAAAGGATGAGTTTGGCAATGTTGCCCCCTTCAAACAATTTACCGTCCGTATAAAAATCGAAGCTCACAAAGATTTAGTCAATGCCGTAAATGATGGACATGCTAGGACAAAAAGCGAGTTGATCGAGCTGGCAATAATTCAGTATTTGAAGGATAAAAAATAGGACTACTTTTGGTTTATCTAGTTATTTAATTCTTTAATTTAATAATTTTATGTTTTGTTACTGCCTTTTTATTATACGATATTCCAAAAAATGCACTAAATTATATTAGCTCTTATTGCCTCCTATTAGCCGTTTTAAGCGATTTTACCCCCTGTGTAGTATTATCTACTTAGCCACTTTTAGTTTGTAGTACAAAACCGCCCTATTTGATTAGTTTTTGTACCGTAGAACTATTTAAAAATCAACCGATTACACTAACTTTTTTTTTATAACATGTCGTTTTTTTGTCCGTATCGTCTTTTTTATAACATGTTCATTTTTGACTACTCGCTTACTTTAGTGCAAGTTACGCAATAAAATAAACATAATATTTGGACCAGTTGCGGAGGCAGCCCCCCAACAAAACCAACATAATTGCAAAGAAAATTTATCCTAAATCATGCCGAGTACGATCTATTAATATTAAAATCATTTATAAATTATAGTAATATTTATTTAACTTTGAGGACAAAAAAATGCCGCCCCAACTTTTGAAAGTCGGACGGCAAATTTAAAAACTGTGCTTTTGGTTTTTCGGTTGCAATTGGATTTTTTAGAGTTGCTTTAGAGTTGTATAATTATTTTTAGTCGTTCTCGCTTGTGACTGGCAGTATGTCACAAACTGGATCTTTCACAATATAAGTTACTCCCCCCGTCTTTACATCTGCATTTATTTGCTGTGTTGGTTTCCCTAAAGTGTATTCTAGCAATTCCTTTAGTTGACTTAAATCTGAATTATCATAAGCCTTTAAAATTTGCCTCGCTACGATTCGTAAAATTAAAGGATGCGTTTCTTCTGCCTCCACTTCTACTAGCTGCGCTTTGTCGTACCAGATCATATTCCCGAACACTAACTTTAAATCGTCTTTGCTATATCCTAATTCTTTAGTTAATGTCAGCATCTTTTTTTTGCGCCCTTTATTGTCTGGTTGATTATTACTGGAGAACTGTGTTCCTTTTCCAGCCTCCGCTAAATTTTGATTAGCCATATTTTTTTTATTTTTGATGCCGTAAAACCTCGTTTTTTTCGGGCTTTTACGGTTTGCGCTGCTTAGTCGGTGCATGTTGCTTTATCTGCTTTCTCGTTTCTTACGCTGCCTTTTGCCGCCTCCGCTTCGTTTTTTTCGGTGGCTGCTTTTTTCGGTTGCGTTTCGGTTGCTCCGATAGGGTAGGAGCTGGCCCCAGGTTTCCCCCCGTTGCCCTAAATGTTTCTATTTCTGAAACAAAATATAAAAATAATGCTTGGTTGCCTGCCTGCCTTGCCTGTTGTAGCGAGGTCAGCAAGTAGGAGCGAACAAAGTTCCTACTTTCGTAATTGTTGTAATGTATTAGCATAATTGTGCCTCCTTTTTATTTTGTTGCGCTATATAATGATACAAGCCTTTAGGGTGATCAAACATCAACTTTTGTTTTCTTATAATAGAACTTTGATGTTTGATCACCTTTTGAGTTTTAAAGGTTACAATCTCATTTAATACATGTTTTCCCTCAAAAATGAAATAGCTTTCAAATTCCCCGTTTCCGCAACGTTTCCGCTTTACATCCACATCATAGAAGCAGGAGAGGTATTTTTTTATATTTGCGCTTGTAAGGTGTTCTTTTAAGCCTCTGACGTTAATATCTTTTACTAGCGTCAATACATCATCTTTTAATAATCTGTTGTCCTCTGCACCCTCTATTGCTTTATCAACTGCATTTATTATTGCTTGGTCAAACTGTGCAATCTCAAAATTTAAATAGTTTTGGTGGTTGGCTTCGACTTCATTGTTCAGCGATTCCAAAAGAGTAAGCTTTGCGAGTTGTTTGTAGTGGTGGCCGTAATGGTAGCGGCTTTTAAAAATCATTCTGATAATTTCGCTTTCTTCTATCGTGTTATTAAAATCAAGTTTAAATTTAAAGTACCTGTTTAGGTAGGTTTCAACCTCTGGCAAGTGATTAATCACTAAGGGAGTGTATTTGGTGTAAAAGTCTAAAAATTCATCCCGTACCGCCTTGCTACTTTCAAAAGTTTTATCATTGATTCGAGTAGCAGCATTTTTTAATGTGTGCTTTAGTGTATCGCTTTGGGTTTCTTTGTAGGCGCAAAAGATTAGGCTATCAAAATTATTTGTAAATAGCTCCCTTATCGTTTCTGCTGCTGCTGCTGTTGCCTCCGCTTGCCCTTCCTTAATTTCTTCAAAATTTGCCGCCTCCGCTGCTGTGTCAATAGTGGTGCTTTCTCCCTCTATTAGTACGTTAGCGTTGGGTAGTTCCTTCATTAGTTCAATAAACTTGCTGTTTGATGTACTCCTAATAATTTGCTGTTGCTGTCTGTATAGTAGTTTTGGTTCGTCCACAAAGTACCCTCTATCCTTATCAAAAGCTATGCACTTTAGCAAGGCATTGTTGATGTTATCTGGCGTTCGTTTTAGTTCGACTTTAGCGCATGACAGCTTGTAGAGTTTTGTTTGCGCTGCACAAATTTCTGTTAAGTAGTCCTTTTCTTTTTCAAATCGCTTTTTACTAAATTTTACCTGTGTCGGTTCCTCCTGTTGTTCCTTGAAAAATACATATATATCAATACTTTCGTATTCTCTAGGACGTGCTATACTTTGCTGAAAATTGATAAAATCCCGCCCGTCTTTAGCTAGGTAAAAAATATCAATACCCTTTGTTAAAATACTAATTCCTAATGCGAGTTTTCGAGTAGTGATAATAAAATTTGTGTCCTCTGGAATTTCGTTTGATTGAATGATTGAATTGATAACAGGGCAGCCATTTAAAATGCTCTTAGGCAATTTATTATGTACCGCCACGGCTTTCGCTCCTGTTGCGTTTAGTGCCTCTACGGTTGCATTTATAAGCCTTACGCTATCAACAAAGATAATAGCTTGGTACTTGCTGTTTGCTTGATATTTCTCTTTAGACTTCTTAATTACTTGTGCAATTGGGTTGGATGTGCAAAAGTTGACAGTAATGTTTAAACGTGGATTTATGGCCCTTGTGCATTCTATCTTTTTGAACCCGTACACCTCCGTAAAAACAGCCTCCAATGGTGTTGCAGTAAAGCCAATTAATTTTTTAACCTCTTTAAAATATTCGTTTAGGTGTGCAATGTTTTGATAAGCACTATTTACAATTTCTTGCAGCTCATCAACTATCAAAATTACATTATCTAAATTGCCGTTTTTCTCTTTTAGCCTTCTTAGCAATTCGCTTGCCTGCTTATAGGTGCATAAGTATTGACCCTTGTACAAATCGACGCTTTTTGCACTTTCGTAACCTTCACCGCCTACAATTGCCGTAAAACCTTCAAAGCTATTTGCAAACTCTTTGGTAAGGATTCCTAATGGCGCAATCATTATTTTTATACAGGTAGGAAATAATTCGTTTAAGCTAGGTACTAGGTGTTTATTACATGCGTAACTTTTGCCGCTGCCCGTGGGAGCATGAAAATAAAAATTGCCTGCTTCCTTTAAAAATCGGTTGATTGTTTCGGCTCTATCGTCGTTAAAGCATTCCGAAAGGTATTTATCAAAATCTAAAAAAGCGGTTTGCTTGGTCGATTTCTCAAAACAGCGTCTTACTTTCTCCCTTGATAGCTGCGATTGCATAGAGTGCTTAACAATGTGCTTGCCTCCGCAACTACTTTTTAACTCGCTTATTAATTGGTCACGCTCTGACGCATTTACACCGTGCAAAAGGTCGTCTATTCCCTTTAGCGTTTTACTGGTTGTATATGCATAGACATGTTTTATGCCGTGCTTTCTAGCTTCTACATTAAAGCGATTTGTAGACCGTTTAAAATCCTTTTTCCGTTTTGTTTTAGGTTGGTTGGTTTCGTGGTCGTAGTTGTCGAAATTATCACTATCATGTAATTGTATTAGTGTGGTTGGGTTGTACTCATTTATAAACTCAATAAGTTCTGGTAAAAAAGTAGTCGAAGCTGTAAAAAACTTAGCATCTTTATTTATTAACCCCTCCCCTTTAAGCTTCTTAAACTCTGCTTTTGTATGTCCGTCCTTATTTAGCGATAATGTGGCCCCCTCGATACCCCCTAAACCAATGGCAGGAATACCAGCTAAACATAAAGCAAGTGCTTTAAATTCCCCCTCTACGACATAGACAATATCAAAGCTATCAATATTAAAAAGCCTAGTTTCTGGATTAATGAAAATATAGTAAAACGGGGTAAAGTAAATTTTTGAACCCGATCCCTTATCGCTTATATATTTAGGCTTGTTTGGTTTTGGGTTTTTTATTCTTTTACGGGTGAATATTTCTAAAGCATCGTTTTTGATATAGGTTTGCTTCTTACCATCGAAACCAATATAATTAAATACAATGTTATCGAAATAATCAGACGAATATAAAAGCTTTGCTAGTTGGTCGCTTAGTTCTGGAAATGCATTTAAGCGAGTTTCTAAATAGGAAGGTTCTTTTTTTTCTGGTAGTGGGAGAGGTGGCAGTTTTTTAATATCTTCGACCTCATAGGTAAGTTCTATATTTACAGCACTTGCAACATACTTTAGTGCATCAATAAATTTTAGGCTCTGATGCTTCATTGCAAAGCCTACTGCACCACGGCCGCCAATATTACACTTGTGGCAATAGAAACTATTGCTACTGCTGTAAATTTCAAACTTATTTTTGGATTTTGATTTGCTCGAAGATGTGGCGCAAAATGGGCAGTTTCCTTTGTGGCCCTTAGATGTTGGCTTTAAGCGTATGGAGGTTTCACGCTCTATAAAGTTGGATAAGATGCAAGCCTCGTTTATGTTGGCTTGCGATTGTTCAACATCTATTGAACGGAACTTAATAACTATGTCGTTAGTTATATTTTTCGTATCTTTGTACGTGTTGGTCATTTGGTGCGAATTTGCACCGCTTTGAGAGGCAAGATTTAAACGTTTTATTTAAAAAAACTTGCAAATACGGAATGTATTACATAAATTTGCCTCGAAGCAACATAAGAAATTAATGCATGTCTAGCGCATTTCTTTGCTCCTCCTCGCCTGTTTTTGCCGCCAAGCTTAACAGGCTTTTTTTTGTCCACTAGTGAACGGAAAGAGTAAAGATTTTTTCTTTGTTAAAAAGCGATAATTATTAAATGTTTGTTAATTTCTCTCTTATAATCTCCGAAATAGAAACCCCTTTTTTAGCTGCCAATTCTGCCAACTTTTCATAAAGAGAGTTTTTCACTCGTAAATTAATGTGTTTGTTTTTCGTTTCCATTGGTGCAATGTTAATAATATTGTAATACAGTTCCTAATGTTTTAATGAATTTATTTTGCCTTAATGTATCATAGGAGCAATTACACATGGGTAATTTTGATTTTGTTATTTTCATTAGGTAACTATAGTTACCTAATGAAAACGTTTTAAAAACGCTTAAAAACGCAAATAGCAGCTTTTAGCAGCTTTTAGCAGCTTAAAGCTGCTAAAATAATTTGTTTTCTATCATTCCAACCTCCGCAACAATTCACAATAATAAGGCTTCCATTAGTAAAATACAAAAAGTGCAAGTCATGGCTTGACACTTTTTTTACAAAGATACTTCCTTAATCCATCTCCACGAAGGACGGCAACTAATGACAATGCAAATATAACTAGCTTCTGGCGTACTTGTAGGTATGGTTGCTTCATTTGCTTTTACAAAGATACCGCCTAAGTAATCACGGTACTAAGATAGTAGGAGCGAAACGACTTTAATTATTAAACAGGTCGTAAAACTCTAAGGATTCAATTTCTAAATTCGTGACCACGCTTTTAACTTGGTCAGCTTTGAGGGGGAAACCTTTCCGTAAATTGTCAATTGCCTGTACTGCTGTTTTGCCCCCTCCAAAAATAGGTAATGCTTTTACTCGCTTATCCTTCGTGAGCTTCAACAATGCCCCGTACAAATCATGCTCCTTTGTTAGGTTTGCATTTGAAAAATCACAATCCAAAATGTATGTAATAGTATCTTTTACCTCCGCTATTTGTTTTTTTAGGTTGTTTGCGTCCGTTTCCGACAATTGCCGCCTACCTGCTTTTACGCTCGATACAACATCTTTTAAATTGAACCCTGCATAGTTCCAGTATTTGAAGCTTAGAACCTTCATAAGCTCGCTTTGTATCTCCTTACTAGCTGCTTTGGTATTGGTGTGGTAGTTCGTCACCATATACCCACGCTTTAAGCTCCTACGTGCTGTTATGATAGTAAGCTTGTATTTGCTTGCAAGCTCTTTAGTAGTAAGTTGTAGTTCCTTTTTTGAGAGGGCAATTTTAGGCATTATGATTTATAATTAACTTAATCCGTTAAGTATGTAATAGTGCTATTCTTAACACTTTTTAAGCCGTTTATACATTTTTATAATTATACTTTTTGTCATCGTAAAAACTCAGCGAAAAGACTTTTTTTGTAAGTTCTTGATAATTAGCCTTTTGTGTTGATAAAAATCTTGGAGAGCTGCACCAAGTTATATTTTTATTTAATTCGTAACCGCTTTTAAATTTCGTGTTCTGTAATAATGATTTTAAAATCACTAAACAGGCTATTGACTTTAAACTGGACACTAGATAAATTAATGTTGAAACGCTTTGTAAATACGTTGTATGTGCTTACTGTGTCGTCTTTGCCCTGTTGCCTCAAAGCGTCACCGATGCGACCGCCCAAACGTAGAGTAATTTTTAAATCTTCTAAATACTGGAACACTTGTTTTTTATTGGTTCTGACTTCGACCTTGTTTGTATCAGTACGAAGGATAACAAACACTTTCCTTTTATAATTTTCGCCTAGTTCGTTTACCATTTTTTGCGCTTGCTTTCTGGATAACTATATTCTTATAATATAGCCGTCCATAGTTTTAAGAGATGCCGCCCAAAGTAGGACGGCACATTGTTTTATTTTGAAAAGTTAAGGGTAAAAGCTTCAAATACTTTTGCATTAATCGCTTTTGTGTTCCGTCTATCGTCATACACTTTTAACATAGATGTACTTTTGTGGCGGCTTAACTTTTGCGCTTGTAGTATGTCACCTCCTAAAGCGTCCAGTACGGTCGTAATATAGAAATGACGGAAACCGTGCATACTATTTTTAATATCAAGCTTACCGAAAATTAAAGCAAATTTCTTTTGTATGGCTCTATTAGTTAGCTGCTTATCCTGACCTTTCCATTTTCGACTAAATAAAGAACCTTCTTTTGCTCCCTTACAATCTAGCATAACGTTTAACGCCTCATTAGTGAGGGGGTGTAAATCAATCCTTACCAGTTCGTCACGTCCTTTGGCATTGACTAATACTGTCCCTTTTCTAAGGTCTACATTTTCTATTCGTAAGGTGCTAATTTCGTTTATCCGTAATCCTTGAAATGCACCTAAATAAAATATTGCTGCTAGTTCTGCCTTTTTACAATTGTTTTCTATTGAGTTGATGTAATTAGCAACCTTTGCCGCTTCATCAAGTGTTACACCGTCTTTTACTTTGTCATCGTCTTTTTTAATTCCTTTTATGCCTATCGTTATATCAGTAGGTAACAAGCCAAATTTATAAGCCTGTTTTAAAATCGCTCTGGCAGAATTGATGTAAGCTTGTTTAGTACTTGCTTTCCTGTTTACAATAGTTAGTACATAACGTTTGTAAAAAAGGAGCGTGTCAATGTTGATGCTATTGTTTGTTAAGTAGGTAATAAAATTAGTAGCATTTTGAGTATAGGTTTTTATACTTGCCTCGCTTGTATCTAATTTATTTAATAACACATCATAGTTATTAATGATAGCGTTTGTTATATCGTCTTTTTTAGATTCGATTTGTAAAGCTGGCGTATTTTCAAAAATTCTTAAACCGTTCATGATATTTACTATTTATTGCTATTAATTCCTAACAATAGCAAATATACAACAATAGTTTCGTTTAAATGCAATTATGCGAACTTTTTTATGCAAAGTGAATGTATTTTTTTTACCTTAACTGGTTGTGTAGTATGTTACATGTTTTTGTGTTTGTAGGCTGTTGGGGTCTTTGATGGTTGGGAGGAAGGCACTTTGTAACCGCCATACGTGCGACATTTGGACGCTGCATTGTACTTGGTAGGAAATAGCAGAACCATGGAAGCAATAAAAAAAATCACAGTACTATTTGTTTTTATTAAATTAAGGTTAGTTCATTTTACATTCATCTGTTAATTAGTGATATATGAAACGAAAATAAAAAAGGGTATACATTGGAATATGTATACCCTTTTTGCTCAAAATTTTGGTTTGATTATTACCAAAAAATATGCTATATTTTTGATAATGTTGACAGACAAAAAGCCCTTAGAACCATCACAAGTTCTAAAAACAGTATCTGTCTTACTAACTATTTTTCTTTCGATATTGAAGTTACGAGCTTCTATATCAACTGTAACATTAATAGCTATGATAATTATTGCAATAATTATAGCATTAGTATTACATGTTTTAGTTAGACAGATTGGCTAATTGCCAATTTTGAGATTTCACTCCCCCCTAATAGATTGGTACTATTAGGGGGTTTTTTATTTCTTATATTATATCAGTAGTAGCTAATGTAATAATTATTAACAAGAAATCCAAACTTTATCATTATTTTATTTGTATTTTATTTTTAAATATAAATTTTATAATTGCACATTCTACAAGATAAAACTACTTCTAAAGTACCTCCCCTATTCCCAACACCCCTAAAATGATAGGCGCAATTTACTTAGTAGGAAATAGCGGAACTTTCAGCACGTAAAAAGTGCAATTAAGAATCCTGTACAACTGCCTAAACCAAATAAAAAAGGCAAGCACAATTTAATGTACTTGCCTGCTTATTTAACATTAATAAGCCCCCTTTACCACAATCTTACAAATGACTGCTAAAGGATTACAGGATTACAAGCGTATAAGCATTTTAAATTATTCACCTTCATGCACTAACTTTGCTATAAGCTTACTTAATGTTAGTGCTGTCTTATTTTCTTTTGATGTAAAAAAAACATTGAGTGTATTATAATATACGGATAAATAATGAATTGTGCAATAATAAATGTAAAAAACATTTTTAGTTTACGACCTGTTTTAGTACCTCGATATGATAAGTATTAATTTGCCCGTACTTTGCATCATAAGCTTTCGTAATGGTTGTTGTAGGTGCTGCATTTGCTACTGTTTGTATGGCGGCTTATAACTAGGCAAGTACATCATTACAATGCACTTGCCCTGCCTGTCTAACATAATAGGATAAACAGTCCTATAAGTGTCAAACGACAGGCATTAGTTATTTAACTTCCTCGCTTTCATGCACTAACTTTGTCATAAGCTTACCTATTAATTTAGCTGCCTTATTTTCTTCTGGCGTACCATTTACAAGCTTATTGTATGCATGTATTAATGCTCCTTTAGTTTCCTTTAATTCTGATTCCGTAAATACTATTTTAGTTTTTAACATAAAGTTATTTTTTTAAAAACAACAAATAGCCATTATCATTAAAAAATTTATATATTAGCTTAGTTTCGGCAGTATTTCCAGCATCAGCATCAGCTATTTCATTCATTATCCCAATAACTTTTTCGTCAATCTCATCTGGTTTGCCATTTTCGGTAATTACTGCTTTTAAATCTTCAAGTAATTTTTCAATAATCTTGATTTCGTCTTCCCCTGTTTTTATAGGGGGAATTAATTCTGGCCTCATATCATACCCTTCTTTTGGTGTCCTTTCTTTCTCTAATTGTATGCCCCTTAAACTACTTAAAAGCATATCTATAGCATCAAACACCTCTTTTAATTGCACCTTTACAGATGGCTCTAAATAAGTTATTAATACGTGTCTAAGTGAATTAAATGCGCGCTTTACTGTGTTTCCTTCTTCCTTATCCTCTTTTAGTAGTTTTAGGTTTATTTCAAACTCATAAATACTTGCTCTTAATTTTTTTGTTCTTTCTTCCATGTCTAAATTTAAATATTTCTTAAAAAAACTCTCCCTATCAATATACAAATAAAAACACCGTATTCAAAGCTTAAATGTAAGAAACATTTAATCATTTACTTACTACGAAAAAGAAAAAGGCAAGCACAAATTAATGTACTTGCCCCGTTCTTTATTCTCACACTAAAAAAGTAGCGAGTTATTATTTTAGTTTATCAATATTGGGATTGCCTAATATGCTACGCATTTGCTTAATGGCTGCGTTTCTAAGCTTGTGCAATCGGTCTAACTGGTTTAAGCCTTCACCTATCAAAATAGCGTTATAGCTTTCTAAATTTGCAAGTACTATTAATTGTTCAATCGTTGCATGGTCACGCATATTCCCCTCTTTGTCTTGGTTGCTTTCCCTCCACGATTTAGCAGTAGTTCCAAACAATGCCATATTTAATAAATCTGCCTCACTAGCGAATACATAGTTTACTTTGTGCTTTGGTAGTTCTGGCGGTATAAGCGTTTTAACTGCGTCCGTGTGTACTCTATAATTTACCTTTGTTAGCCATCTTTTACCCTCCCATTCTAAAGACTTTGTTTCTTGTGCCTCTTTTATCTTTAGTCGTTCATAGTCCTTTATTACATAGAGCTTAAATTTAGCACTTAGCCACATTGCAAACTCAAAAGCTATATCCTTATGGGCATAAGTACCGCCATAGCGTCCAGCTTTAGCGATTAAACCAATAGCATTAGTTTTAGCTATCCATTGTTTTATTGACAACTTAAACACATTTGTTCCTGCTGCATTTCTAATTGTGGCGAAATCGCCATAATTAAAACTAGTATTATTTATTTCCTCCCAAACTCCTAAAAAATCAATTGTAGATTTTAAACGCATCCAATCTCTAATATCTTTACCCTCGAAACCCTTAGCCATATCAGTAAGTGAAATAAAATCTAAATCTGATTTACTAACAATGTTTATTGATATGTCCTTTACCGTTAATGTTCGTACTTTCTTAGCCATTCTTTTTTATTTGAATAATGAAGGTATAAAGGTATAAAAAAGCGAGTGTAAAACCTGTACCGCTTTACACTCGCTTAAAAATTACCTGTTAATTGATTTTGAGTAGTTCCGTTTAAACTCCTTATATTTTTTTACTTCCTTCCAGTAGTTAGCACTACATCTTAAATTTTTATAGTACTGTGTATCTCTATACTCATTATGTGGCGTATTAATGCCATAGAGTACAAGCAGAATGATAAAAAGCCATATAGTTAAGTAAGTGTAAGCTTTAATTGATTTACTTGCTTTGCTTTCCTTTTTTTTAGGCTGTAAGGTAAATATGTGATTAGGCATTATTACCTCCTTTTAGTTTATCTTGCTTGGCTTGTAGTTGTTCAATTTCTTGTTCAAACTTTGTAATTTTTTGGCGGTTGTTTTGTTCGCTCCCTTTGTTATTTCTTAGCTTCCATTTATAAGCAGCTAAATCTCTTTTTTTAACACGAATCAAAGCAATTAAATCTATGTTATCATAATTCGTAATGCTTTTGTCACTCTTGATATTATCGCTATTATTACGGTTATTTTGAAAACCAATAATAGGCGGTTTTGCTGCGGTGTCGTTAGGTGTAATAATGTCCTTTATACTATCGGTTATGACTTGCCCGTTCTGTAAAAATTTGGCTCTTATTCGTGCTAGGTGTTCAAAACTACTTGTAAACATGAATAAGAGAAAAAAGCCATTGCAAAATAAAATACCAAATTCTACAAAATAGCCTATGTATTGCCTAAAACTACTTTGTTTAGTGTGCTTATTATCGTACTTGGTAATGGCTGCATTTAGCTTGCTTGCCCGTTCTGTTGCTGCTTTACCTGTTAGTTGGGTAATTAGTTGCTCGTTAGCTGCATACGCTTTGCCGTCCGTGCTGCTGCTGTTTAGTTTGCCTTTCCAATTGGCCCGTTTAAAAATTTTCTCGTTCCGTTCTTCCAGTTCCTTTATTTGTTGGTCGTACTGTGTGGCGATGGTGGCGGCCGTTGGTGGCTTGTATGCTATCTCCTGACTAGTACGTACACCATTAATACAAGCGTAAATACTGAACACTAAAGCAACCAATAAAAACAGGGTGCTAAATATTGGCTTATTGCGGTACGTGTAACGGGTTTTAAATGCCGTTGCTAAAGATGTGTGTTTGATAATTTCAACTAGTAGGAGTAAAACTATAACAAC